>CAYVAP010000049.1:0-13804 GCA_964449365.1 uncultured Bacteroidia bacterium | reverse complement strand
GCACGCAGAGGCGCAGAGTACGCAGAGGAAGAAAGAACACCGGGAAGCTTTTCCCCTGCGCCTTGCTTTCACCTCCGCGTGGGATTTCTCCGCGTCTTGGCGCGCTCCGCGAGGCACCCGGGATACCGCTCGCGGGGGGCGCGGGGCGGCGCTCAGAGCTCGCGGGGCTTTAAAAGCCGAAACTACTTCCTTTCAGCTTCCATGGCTTTTTCGTTGACGACTAGCCCCAGGCCTGGCTCATCGGGCACTTCGAGCGCTCCGTCCCGGAAGGCAAAGTAGTTGTCAAATAGCCCGAGCAGGCTGCCATACCCCTCGCCCTCGCGCTTGCCAGCGTATTCCTGAAAGTGGGCCGCATTGGGGATGGAAGCCAATAGCTGCAAGCTAGCTGCGGTAGCCAGAGTCGGCTTGGCATTGTGCACCATCACCTGCTTGCCAAACACGTGTGTGATGGCGGCGGCTTTCTTGCAATCGGTGAGCCCACCGCATTTGATGACGTCGAGGTTGACCAAGTCTACCCCGGTTTCTTCCAGCAGCTCCTTGACCATCCAGGCGCTGTATTCGTGCTCGCCCGCCATGACGGGGAACTCCAGATCTTGCACCACTTGCCGCAGGCCCGGGTAGTCCTGCTGAAAGACGGGCTCTTCCAGGGCCGCAATATTGAAATGTTCATAAAGCCTGCGGCCCATTACGGTAGCCTGGGCGGGGGTGTAGCCGTTGTTGAAGTCGATGTACAGGGTGATGTCATCGCCGATGGCCTGGCGTACGGCTTTTACGCATTCAAAAATGTCGTCGGGGTAGGGATTGACATTCTCTTGCCGGATTTGCATGCGCGCTTTAACGGCCCGGTAGCCTTGCTCCACAAAATCGGCGGCAATGCGGGCCATCTCCTCCGGCGTTCGGTAGTCATAGCCGCCTTTGTCGCGCCCATAGCTGCCATACACCGCTATCTGTCGCTTCCCGTTACCGCCCAGCAGTTGGTACACCGGCTTGTTCAGCAGCTTGCCTTTCAAGTCCCAAATGGCATTGTCGATGCCGGCCAAAGACCCGGGGTGCAGGCCGCTCATGCCGGTTTCCAGCCCTTTCAGGTAAGCCTCCAGCCAAATGCCCTCGCTATCGAAGGGGTCTTTGCCTATGACGTACTTTTTGAGCTCTTTGTCGATGTACTGATAGGTAAAGTCGCGGTTGCTGCCGTCGCTTTCGCCCCAGCCGTTGACGCCCACGTTGGTGGATACTTTGACGAAGTTGGCTTTTTTGAAACGGTAGCAAGTCACGTCAGTAATGCGAACGTCATCGGGTCGGTCGGCTACCTTCGCCTGCGCAGACTTGGGCAGCAGCGAACCCAGGGTGCCTAGCCCCAAAAAGCGAAGAAAGTCTTTACGGTTCATCATTATTCTGCGTAGTAAGTTTGGTAGCAAAGCGCCAGGAAGCGCAAACCGAAAGAGGTGGCGATGTCCCTGACTCGCACCAGGGTACGCCCGTCTTGGGTGCGGCGGCGGGTTTCCAGGAAGGCCCCGCGCAGATTGGGGTCGGGATGATCGGCAGCAAAGCGGTTTTGCATGACCCAGTGGGCCGCCTCCTCGATGGGCGCTTCGAACTCTTTTTCGTAGCCATGTTGCCGCAGCTTGAGCCAGAGGATGCCCGCAAAAGAAACGGCCGAGCCGCAAATAGAGCTTCGGTTCATCCGGTCTGGATCGGTGTAGTTGCGGTAGTAAATGACTCCGTCTTTACGTTGCCAACCTATCACTGCTTTGCCGGTGCGGTAGGCCGCTTCCAGATAGCGGCGGTCTCCGGTCAGCTCGTAGCCTGCGATGAGGGATTCGGCGTACCAAATGTTGGAACGGGGATGCATGCGGCCTTTCTCCAGGCTGTTGGGGTGGTAATCCATCCAAAAGCCATTCTCGTGCTGCTTGTCCACCAGGCTGTTGCATAGGTTGATAAATACCTCGCGGTAGCGCTCCTCACCAGTGAAGGCGTACATGTCTTGGTAGAGAAAGCCCTCGTTGTTGGGGCGGGCCACCTGATGTACAGTCAGTTCTCCTTCAAAGAAAGGCGACTGATCGGTCCATATTTCGCCAGTCTCGGCGTCTACCAGGTCGTAAATGAGCCCTTCTTCCTCCAGGTACAGGTTTTCCAGCGCCCAATCGCCGGCTTGGATGGCCACCCGGGCATAGCTCGAATCCTGCGTCACCCTGGATAGCGCAAAGATGCCGGGCGTACCATCGGCGATGGTCGTGAAGTTGATGATCTCGCCCATGCGACCGCCGTGCACAGCTCGGTGATAGCCCTTGAGGGTAGGGTGGTCTGCGATGTGCTGACTGGCCCACCAGTCGCCCGCGCGCCGGGCTGCGGCCAGGAAACTGCTATCCTGCGTGATCTCGTAAGCATAGAGCAAGCCATAGATCACTTGGCCGGTGTGCCAGGCGGTCTCGTAGGCGTACCATTGCCCGTCTAGCCAGTCGTAGTCGCAGCGAGACTGCCCCTGCTCGTCGAGCAGCACTTGGCTGGCGTATTGCCCCCCTTCTTGCAGGGCCTGCCGCAAAGCCTCCGCCGTAGGTGGCTGCCCCCAAGCGGTCAGGCTAAGGGCTAAACCCATGAAAAGCAAAGTTATTTTATGCATAACCAGTAAGTTGTCGTTTCTGTTTTTGATGATCGGTTCATTCCACGACCAGGGACACGTGGCCCAATTGATGGATAGCCTCATGCCCTGGCATAGGGGGCAGCAATTGCAACCCAGACAATTGCACCTTTTCCGCTTCCTGAAAGTGGAAAAAATGTCGCGGATAAGGGCTTGCGGTGAACTGGTGGTCGATGCGGATATTGCTCAGCTTCACGTCTGCCACGTGGCCGAGGGTGAAATGAGCGGGCACCGCCGCAAAATCAGCCATGCCCGGCAGCGTAGGAAAAGACTTGTTGCCTCGGGGTTTTTTGGCGACCTCAGTCAGATCAGTCAGCTCGGGCAAGGCCATGGTCAAGCCGTCGAAGCGCAGGCCCGTAATGGGCTGCCCGGCTTGCCCGCCGATGAGGATGTTGCCGCGGGTGATGATCTTGATATTGGTGAAGTCCATGTCCCGGATCATCCCTAGTTCCTGATCCGCCGACCGCTTATCGATGTCCATATAGATGGGGTATTCGGTCTGATGCCGGCTGCTGGTTTCGATGAGGATATTGGAAAATTGGCAGTGCTCGTACACGCCGCCCTGGGTCATGAAAAATGAAATCCCGTAGCGGGTGCCACTGATGCTAATGTTGGAAAACTGGCAATGGCGAATGGGGTAGCGGGAGCCCGTCCCAAACTTGATGGCAGCATCATCACTGATCAGAATGCAATCGCTCACCACCACTTGCTCTACGATATCTATGGCGGATTTAAGGCAGATCGCATCATCGCCCGTAGAGATCAAGCAGTCGCTGATCAGCACCCGGCGGCAGCCTTTGAGATCGATGCCGTCGGTGTTGGGGCTGCGGAGGTCATTGCGGATGGTTACGCCGCGCACGACCAGGTCTTCACAACGCTTGAAGACCAGTACGTGAGCAGGCGAGTTGATGAAGTTTAGGTCCTCCACCCGGATGTCCCGGCCACGGCTGATGCGAATCCAAGGATGGGGCCGCGTACTATCTTCTGCCTTCCAAGATCGGCCAGACTGATCAAAAAACGCCTCGCCCTGCCCATCGATGATGCCGTCGCCCCCCAAGCGGAAGTGGCGCAAGCGATCGCCCCAGATCAGGTGCGGATGCTCCTGATCGTAATCCTCCAAGCGGCTACTGCCGAGCAGGGTAGCCCCGGATGCCACCTGCAGCCGCATATGGGAATACACCCGCAGGGTGCCGGTGAGGTAGGTGCCAGCAGGGATCAGCACCGTGCCGCCGCCCTGATCGCGGCACTCGTCGATGGCGCTCTGGATGGCAGCCGTACACAGGGTATGGCCATCGCCCACCGCATCATAATCCAATATATCAAAGGTCTGAGCCGTGAGCGTGAGCATGGTGGCGGCCCACAACCCCATCACTTTGAGGAAGAATCCCATTCCCATGCTTGCTGGTTGATTTGAATGTTGTCGTAAACGATCTCGGAAGCATGCTCGATCACCGCCGGGGTGCGCGCCTGCGTCACTTGGATGTCTTGCAGCCAGATTCTTTCGATGGGCTGAGCCTCGACCCCCACGATTTGCAGGGCATTGCCCCCCACGTAATCGCATCGCAAATCGCTGACGTAAAAATCTTTGAATTGCGTGGGATATTGATTGCCCCGGTAGCCGTGGTAATCCATCCGAAAAATAAACAGCGTCTTTTCCAACGAGTCGGCTTCAATGTTGCGAATGAAGACCTTTTCTACCGTGCCGCCGCGGTCGAGGTTGGTCTTGAAGTTGAGCGCGTGTTGCCCGGCTTTCAGTTGGCAGTTTTCGATAAAAACATCCCTTACGCCGCCCGACATCTCCGAGCCTACCGCGAAGGCATTGACCCCAGAATTGAGCACACAATTACGGATGATGATATTGCGGGAGGGGCCTCGCTTCCAGGCATCCTGATCGCGCCCAGCTTTGATGGCGATGGCGTCATCGTGGGTCTCGATGTAGCAGTCTTCGATGAGCAGGTCCTCGCTGCTATCGGGGTCGAGGCCATCATCATTGAGCACCTCGCCATAGATCTTGAGCTTGCGGGCGGTTATGTTGCGGCAAAAGGGCAGGTGGATGGTCCAGAAGGGGCTGTTTTGGGCCGTAAAGCCTTCGAGTAGGATGTTTTGGCAGTCGTACAACAAAATCAGACCAGGCCGGAGGTAGTGGATTTGCCCATCGCCGTAGCCATCGTCCTGCCCATCGCCATCGCGGTCCAGAAAGCCATGGGCGAATACCCGCTGCTCATCGGGAATCACGTCGTTGCCCATTTCCCGCAGGCGCTTCTTTTCGGGCTTCTGTCGCTTGCGCCAGTCCATAGACCACTGCTTGCCGTTGCCCTCGATCAGCCCCTGCCCGATGATGCCGATGTTCTCTTGCTGATAGGCGTAGATCAGGGGCGACCAGTTCCAGCAGACCGTCCCTTCCCAGCGTACCTTCACGGCGGGCAGGTAGTCTGCCGGACGATCGCTAAAGCGGAGCACGGCTCCTTCCGTCAATTCCAGGGCTACCCCGCTTTGCAGGTGAATGGGGCCGTTGCACTGAAAGGTACCCGCCGGGATCACGACGCGCCCCCCGCCGGCTTCGGCGGCTTGCACCATCGCCGCTACGATGGCCGCTCGGCTGTCAAAGGCCGTATCGGCCTGCGCCCCAAAATCCGTGATGGCAAAGGTGATATCGGCAAATTCCGGGGCCTCGATCCGGGCCAGCCGAGCGGGCAAGCCTGCCCAGGCGGCTTGGGCCGTGGCCGCAGCCTGCGACGCCGTGAAGGCGCCCTGCGCCTGATCCGCAGGGGCGCAGGGCGACAAAAGTATGGCTAACAGCAGCGCATAGCAAAGGCAATCGTTCATAAGGTAGGGGTTAATCTTGAATCTCATCATCGTATTCTATGGCTTTTTGGGCGTAGTAGTCTTGCAGCAGATAAAACGCTTCTTTTTTGAAGCCTCCCGGAGAAATCAACCCCTTGCGGTTCCAGCCATCTTGTATGCCGGAGAGGTTGCGGCGGGGCGAACGGAAGTCCACCAGGATCCAGGGCGTCATGCCACGCAGGGAGGGAATCTGATCGAGCATCTGCAGGGTCTCTGCGTACATCCAGGCCTGATAGTCTTCGGTCCAGATCTCCTCACGCGGCCCTCGGTAGTTGTACAGGGCCCCCGCCCCAAATTCACTGATAAAAAAGGGCTTATCGTGGGCACTGAGGTCCCAGCGCATCTGCGGGATCCGCTCGGGGGTGCTGCCGTACCAGCCGATGTACTCGTTGACGCTGACTATATCGGCCTGCGCAGCAAAAGGATCGGTAATGGTGACGAGCTTCGCGGCTTGGTCCTCGGTGCGGTCCAGGGCGGCCGAGACCAGCCGGGTAGTATCCAGGCTGCGCACGGTGCTCGCCATGGCTTGCAGAAAGCTGAGCCGAGCGGGGTCTTCGCGTGGGGTTTCATTGGCGACGGACCATACGATCACGCTGGCGCGGTTTTTATCCCGGCTGATGAGGCTTTTGAGCTGCCCTTCGGCTTGCGCGTAGGTTGCGGGCTCGGTGTAATTGATGCCCCAATAGACGGGGACCTCTTCCCACAGCAGCAGGCCCAATTCATCGGCGAGGCGGGGGGCATGCTCATTGTGCGGATAGTGGGCCAGCCGCAGCATGTTGCAGTTGAGCTCCCTGGCCCAGCCAAATAGCAGGGCCATGTCTGCGCGGCTATAAGCCCGACCCTGACGGGTAGGGTGCTCTTCGTGCACGGAGATGCCCCGCAAGAAGATCGGCTGGCCGTTGAGCAAAATATCCTGCCCTACCGTCTCGATGGTGCGAAAGCCGATCTGGTCCAGCAGGGTGTCGGCTCCGCTTTGCAGCCTGACTGCATATAGCTTGGGGCGCTGCGGATACCAGCGCTTCAGGGCCTCCGCAGGTAGAGTGATGACCGCGCGGCCCGCCTCGTCCGTTGTGAAACTCCGGGAAAGCTGCGCCTCGGGAATGGCAACCGTTACGGTCTGTCCTGCGGTGGCCTCACTGAGCTGCACGTAGCCCCGGGCCACGCTCGGCGCTGCGGGATCAAGTTGCAGCAGGTAATCCTGAATGTAGCGGTCGGGGACGGCCACAATTTTGACCTCGCGGGTGATACCTCCGTAGTTCCACCAATCGGTGGTCAGGCCGGGCACTCGGTCGGCCGAGCGGCGGTTGTCCACCCGCACCACCACCTCGTTGTTGCCAGCTTTGAGCCAGTCGGTAATCTCAAAATTGAAAGGGTCATAGCCCCCTTCGTGGTAGCCGACCTTTTGCCCGTTGAGGTATACGTCGGCGCGGTAGCTCACCGCCCCAAAGTAGAGAAAATACCGCTGCCCGGGCTGCGGGCGGAAGGTGAAGTCGCGCTCGTACCAGAGGGTTCCTTCGTAGTACAGCAGCTCAGCCTGCTGATGATTCCAGTCTCCCGGTACCTGCAAAGTGGGGGCGCGGTCAAAATCATACTCAATGCGCTGGGAGGGCGCGGTTTTTTTCGCATTGGCCCAGTAAGGCGCGGCCGAGGCTTTGTCATTCGCAAACTGATCGAAAGGCTCCCAGCGGCGGTGGTTGCGGTAACCGGTTTCGTAAGGGTCCACGAGGTAATGCCACTGCCCGTTGAGGCTCACCGCAGGGCGTAGGTAAGCATTGTGCAGCAGCGCATCAGGGGCTTGGCCGTAGGCCAGCCACTGAGCGCTCATGAGCAAGGACCAGAGTATCCATCGAGGGTGCATCGGGTATTCTTGTTGCCTTAAAGCGGGTCTACCCGTCGGGCATTTTGGAGAAAATCGGGGTCGAAGGTGACGCCTAAGCCGGGGGTGTCGGGAATGGAAATTTGACCATTCTTCGGCTCCAGAGGCACGGCGCTGCTGACGGGTACGCCGTCTTTGTTGCCTTTGAATTCCTGGTAGGGGCCGATATTGGGCACGCAGGAAGCAAAATGCATCATGTACAAAAAGCCCAGCCCTTTGCTGGAGATGTGCGGCGTACAGTCTCGGCCCAGCACCTGGGCCATGCGGGCGACTTTGATGGCGCGCATCAGGCCGCCAAAAAAGAGCAAGTCAGGCTGCACGATGCGCAGGGTGTTGGTCTCCAGCAGATCCATAAAGCGGCGCATGCTGCTTTCCTGCTCGCCGCCCGCGATGGGGACTTCCAAGGCCCGGGCCACCGCTTGGGTCTCCTGGTAGTAGTCAAAGGGGCAAGGCTCCTCGAAGAAGGCCGTGCCGTAGTCTTGCAGCATCCGCCCGGTGGCGATGCCCCTGGGCACGTCAAAACTTCCGTTGGCATCGGTGTAGATGACCGCGTCATCGCCCAGGGTCTGGCGCACCAGTGGGATGAGGGCCTCGTCGCGGCGGTTGCTTGCTTCGGTGTAGTGCATGCGGGCTCCCAAGCGATATTTTACCGCCTTGGCCCCGGATTCCTCCACCAGTCGTTGTAGGTATTCGACTTCTTCTTCGGGCGAATTGCCGCGGTTGCCGCTGGCGTAGTAAATATCCACCTGGTCGCGCACCCGGCCGCCCAAGAGCGTACCGATTGGCTTGCCGCAGGCTCGGCCCAGCATATCGAGTACCGCTAGCTCCACGTAAGCGACCGTAACCCAAAAGGCCAGGCCCTGCCATTTGTAGTTGAGCCGCTGGATGTATATCTCGCGCAGCAGCTCGTCCCAGCGGCGGGCGTCCTCACCTTTGATCACCGGGCTGACCATTTCATATACCAGCGGAAAGATCCGCTCGGCGTACTTGGGCTTCATCGAAGCGGTGCCTTGGTGCCCGGCTTTGGAGCGGACTTGCAGGAAGAAGTGCTTGCCGTGGCGGTACACGCCGAGGTCGTCGATCACGATCGCTTCTGAAATCAGGTCGCGCTGCAGCACAGGTGTTTCGGCGATGGCCTGGAAGCGACGGAGTAGCTCTGACTCCTCTTGACTGGCTTGCTCGGAAGGCGCAACGGTACAGCCGCCCAGGCCGAGCAGGGCGGTCGAGGCCCACAGGGACTGTTTGAGGAAGGTTCTTCGCGGGGTCACAGGTTTTCTTTTCGCTTGAAAATCGTAAAAAAAGGTGCGGCCCGCGCTCGCAGCGCTGAGGACCGCACCCAGGTGTGGTGGTTAGCGATTGGATCGGATGAAGCGCCCGCTGGCAAAGCGCTCGCCCAGTTCCAGGCGATAGAAATAGGTACCCGTAGGCAGGGGGGTCGCGTCGTAGGTGATCTGCTGAGCACCCGCTGGCAGTGAGCCCTCGTGCACCACCGCCATCGGCTGTCCCAACTGGTTGTAGATCATCAGGCGCACCGGCTGGGTCTGCGGCAAGGCAAATTCGAAGCTCAGTTGGGCTTGCACCGGGTTGGGAAACGCCTTGAGTTGCACCTCGGTGGCTACCGCCGGGTCAAAAATAGCGGACGTCAGGTCGTGCCAGTTGAGGTCGCCCAGAGGCAGGGTATCCCGCCCTCCGGTATACAACGGAGAGCTGGGGTCATACCCAAAGTCAAAGGGCAGTTGGCTGCTATTGCCAGGGTCTACCCCGCCGTTGCCATCGTCGAGTGGCAGGGCATTTTCAGGGTCTTGGTAAAATGACTCGATGTAGTCTAGGGGCGTAGCGGGCCCATTGTTGAAGGTGACCGCGATTGCTGTGATGGTGGCAGAGTCGCCGTTGGCATCAGCAAAGTCGCTGGCATCGCTGTTGAGGCCGTCGCGGACGTAGATGCTATCCCCTGGGGCGGCCCCCACATTGAGCTGATCGTAGAGGGTTTGGATCGCCGGGTCTATGTACAAATTGAGGTGAGAGATCACGATGCGCTGAAAAAGGTCGGAGGAGTCTACCTGCAGAGCGCTGACTCCCGGCTCATTGAAGCCTAGAAAGCCGGGATTCACAAACAGGCTGCTCGTGATATCGGCCTCCACGAAGTCACCCACGTCGATGGTACGGTCGCCCAGGTGTACGCCCGTCACGTGGTCAAACTTGGCATAGTTGATCGCCCCACCGCCATCGCGCAGTATGCGGGCCGTAATGTTGTAAAAGGTGGTATTTTCCACCCAGAGGGTGTCGATGTCGTTGCCCCGGTCGTCGATGCCCCGGCCATTGCCCGGGTTGGAGAGGTTGCCGATGTTGCTAAAGATGCAGTTGGTGATAAACACCTTGTTGTCGGTGTTGTCGAGGCGGATGCCCGACTGCGTGGCCACGTCAAATTGACAATTGTCCACGGTCACCCGGGCACCGTCTTCGCTGACGCGCAAAATCTGCGCATCGATGCCCCCTAGCGCATCTTTGTTGGTCAGGTAGAGCCCCCGCAGGGTGATGCTGTTGCGCGCACGGAAGCAGCGAAAGGGATCTCCCCCGGACGGTACATTGGGCCGGATGATGGGTCGCACCACCGCACCCGCCGCCGCCTCTATGCGCAGCGGAAACTCATTTTCGATGGTCGAGGTGAGGACGTAAAATCCGCCATCTTCGAGCTCGAAGATCACATCCATGGTGGTGGAGTCGTTGGCCGCGAGGTAGCCATCGATCGCGTCATTGAGCGTACCGAGGCCAGGAGAGACCGATACCACGGTTTGAGCATAGCTGTTGCTCAGCCACAAAGCTGCGCCAAGCAGCAAGCAGTAGATCAGGTTGAGGCACTTCATAGTAGTAAGTTTTGTAGTGATAGTTATGAAACAAATAGAGATCAGCCGTCGGCTTTCATGGTTCTGGAGGTAAGTAACGCTCAAAAAATAAGTTGGCCTTCTTCGCTTGATCTCTCGCCCCATCTCTGCGTCAGAAAACCTTCACCTGGCTCGCCAGGCTCAGATTTTCTTCCTTGATCTGGAACGAGATCTTTAACCGAATTAGGGAAGTTATTTTTCTCGCCTTACTAAGGCTAAAATAAAAGGTAAGATTTCGGTGGACAGACCCGGCCCGGCGGCCAGGGAGGTCAAAAGACGTACTTCAAGCCCAGGTCTGCGGTCCAGCCGTAGTATTCTTCTCTGATGGGAAAGCGCTGATCGGCGGCCAGGAAAGCAAATTCTGGGGTGTTGGAAATATTGTTGAAGTTGAAAAATACGCTCATCCCCTTTTTCAAATTCTGCTTGATGGCCAGGTCCCAGCGGCTAAAAGCGCGGAAATAACCATCGAGCTCTTCGCGGTCTCCTACGAACTGCAAGGTGGTACCCTGCCGCACGAGCGAGAGCCGAGCCGAAAAGCCGCCTCGTTCATACCCGAGCGATACGTTGAGGACATTGTTGGGCTGATCGGGCAGCACCCCCGCCCGGAAGGTATCGACCACGGTGGGAATAAAAAATGGCGGTTCGCCATCGACGATTCTCAACTGGGGAAAGCGCGTTTGAGACCGAATCAGGGTGTAGTTGGCACTGATAACCAGCCCATTGAAGGGGGCGGGCAGAAAGCTCAAGTTGCCTTGCAAGTCTATCTCTGCCCCGAGCACCGTGACATCCTCGGGCAGATTGTTGCGGGTGATCAGCCGATAGCCCGTGGTGGCGCTTCCCGGCTCCGTGTCGCGGCTGACGCGCGTGTAGTCTACGTTGCGGAGTCGCTTGTGAAAACCGCCCACGGTGAACAACCCATATTGGTTGTAAAACGACAAAAAGGCGTCGTAATTCCACACGGTGGTATGCTTCAAAGTCGCGTTGCCACGCTCTACCACCCTGTTGATGTCGTTGATTTGTTGCCAGGGCACTAGGTCAAAGAAGTTGGGCCGCGCCAGGGTGCGGGTAGCCGCCAGGCGCACGTCCATCCAGGGCTTGACCTGGTACTTGGCCTGCACCATGGGCAAAAACTCGGTGTAGTTTTGCGTACCCACGGTATCCTGCGAGCTGATCAGCACCTGCCCCTCCAACTCAAAGGAGCGGCCATACAAGCCTTCGAATTGGGTTTGGGTGTTTTCTACCCGCACCCCCGGAATGAGGGTGAGTCGCTCGAAGAAGGTGAACTTACCCATGACATACCCCGCCCGGATTTCTTCAGCCGAATAGTAGTTTTGCAAGCGCAGGCGCTCATCTTCTGAGTAAAATTCGTCTTGGTAGGTTTCGGAAAACGCTGCGAGCTTGTCCGCATCTAGCGTAGGCCCGAACTCAAAGGGAAAGCGCCCCTGCAAAAACTCCCCCACCTGATGGTCGCCAAGAAATTGACTGACCTCGATACGGTCGTCGCTATTGAGCGTGAAGCGATCAGGGTAGGCCTCGGCGATTTCATCGATCGCCCCAAAGGCCGACCACAGGCGAAAGCTCTCGCGGTCTCGCCACTGCCGCCGGAATTTGCCGCCCGCCTTGAAAAAGCCACTGAGTGCCTTATCACGGATCTGGAAAGGGATTTTCCAGTCCGCATTGACGGTGTATTTACGTGTGCCGATGGCTTCGGTGTCGAGTCGATCCTGCTGAAAAAAGGTCCGGCTGAGGTCATTTTTGGCCGCAGCGACCACTGCTTCCAAGCTGGTCTCATCGACCTGCCCGGTGAAGGCCCCCGTTTCCCGAAAGCGGGCGGTGTTATCGGTAGGGGTATTGCGCTCGGTCAAGGCGTAAGAAGCGCCGTAGCTCAGCTCAGACCGCCAAAACCCCAACTGATAGGTGCCGGCCAGGGTATTGTTCCAGGTAAACTGATGGAGGATGCGCCTGCGATAGTCGTACTCCTTGCGCGAATCTTCTGGGCGATAGCGGGTGCGGTAGCGGTCCTCGTCGCGGTCGAGAAATCCAGCAAAGCTGCTGACGCTGATGACGCCGCGCTCAAGCTCATAGTCCAGCGTCAGGCTGCCCCCGTAGCGGCGGCGGATTTCGAGGTTGTCGGCCAGGTTGATGTCTTCTGCGTTGATGATGGCCCCTCCCGCCGTATCCTCCCCGATGGTGACATAGCTGGCCGTCAACACATCCGAGCTGCGGTTGGCCCGCTGATAGTTGCCCGTAAGGATCACGCCGAGCTTATGGTCAAAGAAGCGGTTGCTCAGGCTGAAGCTGCCCCGGTACTGCCCAAATTCATCTTGCTGCTGATTGTAGCCCGTGCTGCCCCTGAAGCTGCCCCGTAGGCCGCGCTTGGCCTGCTTGATGAGAAAGTTGACCGTTCCCCCCACCGCGTCCCCGTCCTGATCGGGAGTAATGGACTTGTACACCTCGATGCCGCCGAGGGCATCGGTGGAGATCATGCTGAGGTCTACCGAGCGATCATTGCCATCGGTAGCCGGAATCCGCTCTCCGTTGATGGTGATCGAGTTGTAGCGAGGCGAAAGCCCTCGGATGCTCACTTTGGTCGCCTCTCCCCCTTCGCGTTGCAGGCTCACCCCCGGGATGCGGCCCACCGTTTCCGCCGCGTTCTGATCTGGGATGTCTTCGATCCGATCCTTGGAAACGATATTGACGATACCATCGGCATTGATTTGCTTCTGGATAGCGGCCCGTTGCCCGTCCAACTGAGCGGTTACGACTATTTCTTCCATGTCTAAGGCCACCTGTACCATTTTCATCTCCAGGGACAATCGTTCGCCCGACTCTAAGTCAAGTACCCGCTTTTCTGGGCGGTAGCCCAGGTAGTAGACCTGCAGCCGATACCTGCCGGGCGGCACATTGAGCACACGGATAGTCCCCTCTTGACCGGTGGTTCCTTGGTAGCGGCTACCCTCGAGTTGCCAGAGGGCATAGCCCAGTGGCTTTTCGGTGAGCGAATCCACCACCAGCACTTCCACCTGTGCGTTTTGTCCCCAAACCTGCGAGATACCTCCCACAACCAGGGCCAATAGTAAGGTTAAGAGTCGATAATTCTTGGGCATAGCGTTGTAATAGCAGTTCTGATTTAACACAACGTAAAAAAAGGAAGGCTACCCTTACATCGCCCTTACTTTTATACAACCGATTGCACCGCGAGGGCTTGGCAGGCGTCTCGCCTATTCTGAGAGCGGTTTGAGCGATCTGAGCAAAAAAAAACCGCAGATTATTTGCTTCATATCGGAATCAAGTTCTATATTATGCAAACGATTGCACCTATCTACCGATTGCCCACAAACGCGAGCCCATGTCAAAAGTGACGATCTACGACATTGCCAAAGCCTTACAGGTAACGCCCTCCACCGTTTCTCGGGCCCTGAGCGACCACCCCCGGATCAGCGCCCGCACCAAGCAGGCAGTCCGGGAGACAGCCCAAAAGCTGAACTACCAAGGCAACAAGGTGGCTTCGGCCCTCAGAAGCGGCAAGACGTTTACGCTGGGGGTAATGGTGCCTACCATCAACCG
>CAYVAP010000048.1:7650-13928 GCA_964449365.1 uncultured Bacteroidia bacterium | reverse complement strand
CACGGTGCTAGCGGGGGACTACAACGGCGATGGCCGCCCGGATCTGTTGGTGGCTGGCGAGCGAAATGGGAGTACGGATGCTGCGGTGTACCAGCGGGGTGCTGATGAGAGCGTGAGCCTGGACCTCAATTCCACGGGGGTGCTCGACACGGCCGGGGTGAAGGTGCTGGCTTGGGGAGATTTTGACAACGACGGTAAGCCCGATCTATTGACTCCCTCGGCCCTAGGGCCCGGCGCAGCCGGGCGCAGCTTTGGCTACTTTCGCAACATCGACTCGAGCGACAACGTGGTGCTGCCTACGCCCACGAATCTAACCGCAAGCGTCGAAGGCAATACCGTCTCGCTGAGTTGGGATAACCCGCTGCCCGCGCCTGCTGCTTTTTTGACCTTCAACCTGCAACTGCGCCGCAAAGAGGATCCTGGCTTCACGGCTTCGCCTCTGGCCCAACCAGAAAATGGCTACCGCCAAGTAGTGGCGCATGGAAACCGCATGGCCGAAGAGGAGGTGATCTACCGAGACCTGCCAGATGGCACCTACTATTGGAGCGTACAATGCGTCGGACCCGATTACGAAGGGGCTGAATTTGCCCCGTTGGATAGTTTTGTCTATCAGAATCCCGTGCCAGAGATCGTGGAGGTCTTCTTCCCGCCCACCTTCCCCGATGCCCAAAGCTCGGTGCAGAGCTATATAGTGGCCTCGGCGGATACCAACATCGAGCGGGTCATCGTGCATCACCGAGGCATCGCGGCAGAGACCTGGGAGCAGACCCTGATCGCAGAGGAGGTGTGGCAAAATGGTGCCGATGGCGACCTTACTGAGCGATTTGATTACAACATTCCGCTGGATCATATCGATGAGATGGGGGTGGAGTACTACTTCGAAGTGATCGGGCGATTTGGCAACTACCGCGCCATCAGCGATACGGGCTTTACTTACCGCTACTACAGCTCAGGGCTGACCTATGATGACTTGCGCGCAGGTGCACAGGTGGAAGCCTACCAAATCATCACCGTGCCCCTGACTCTGGAAGACAGCCTGGTGAGCAACGTGATCGTGGAGAATTTTGGCTCTTACAACAAGCGGCAGTATCGCATTTTTCAGTATCAGGCAGGGGCGCACGTAGAGTTTGGGAATGGGGCCGACATACTTGGTCCCGGGGAGGGGCTGTGGCTGATCACGCGTAAGGCCCGTAATTTCAACAGTGGCCCCGGACAGGTGGTAGAGGCCAATGCTCGCCAGCCTTACCAGTTGACCTTGCAGCAAGGCTGGAACCAGATCGGCAATCCCTACCCCTTCAGCTTGCTGTGGCAAGATATCCTGGATGCGAATCCCAGCGCTGCGGGGCAGGTCGATGATTTTATTGCCTACAACAATGGCTACATCGCGGACAACCTCATTCCCGCCAAACGTGGGGGCTTTATCTTTGCCCAATCGGCCATTACCCTGAACATCCCGGTGCGGAAAAATCTCAACATCAACCGGGTGAACATGAACCTCAACCGCGCCATTGGCGCGCTAGAGCAGCCACACTGGGTGATGCCTATCCGGCTCGTGAGCGGATCAGCTCAGGCCAACGTTTCCGCGGTGGGCATGCATCCCCTGGCGGACTCCTCCCGTGATCCCTGGGATGCAGCCGCTCCGCCCCGCATGAGCGATTATCTGGAGCTGAGCAGCCCTCATCCTGAGCATGAGACCCAACACTTTGCCCGCGACGTGGTGCCCACGCAGGCGCATTACATCTGGGAGATGGAATTGCGCAGCAGCCTGGGTGAGTCGGAAGTGCAACTGCAATGGGATCAGCTAGCCCCTAGCCAGGGCGACAAGCAATTGATCCTCTTCGACGTAGAGCATCAGTGGGCCGTGCCTATGGCTGAGCGTGAGAGCTATCTGTCTATTTCCGATCAGGAGATCCGTCAGTTTCGGATTTACTACGGAGATGAAGCGTTTCTGGCCGAAACCCTCAAGCCCGACTGGATTCACCTCGGCTGGGCCTATCCCAACCCCGTGGCCCAAGGGGATGGGGTGCTCATCCCCGTGAGTATGCCCGAGGGAGCAACCTACCAGTTGAGCTTGACCCTCATGGATCTGCATGGCAGAGAAATCCGGCGCTTGTCGCCTCAAGCGTTGCCAGGAGGCTTTCACACCCTCAAATGGGACGGGCGCGACGAACAAGGGCAGCCCCTAGCCAGCGGCTTGTATCTCTACCAGTTGAGGATATCTAGCGGCGAGAAGGTGTGGCATCGAGCCAAAAAGCTACAAATCAAATAATCGACAGGAAAGATAGCCGCTTGGGCGGCCACTGAGTGAGCCAATATGAACGGGAACTGACCAAAGTGCCTGATACCCTTATATCTTATTTCCCTTATACCCCTAGCCGTTCATATAGGTGAGTGCTGCTGGCCAAGATTCTATGCGAATTTCGAATGGTTAATTGCTTGATTCCGAAGGCGCTAGGCACACATGAGTCATGAGTCTGTGGCATAGCCTGTAAGTTCTGCCTAAGGTTGTTGATAAATCAGGCAAATTCGTATCTTTCAGGGCGTACATTTTCCCGAACACCAAACCCTTTCGCCGTTCTTTGCCAGCACCTCTTTGTGTGCATTCGTCCTGTTTCTTTATTCCAAACCAAACACCTCATGAAGGCGAAACTCCTTGCTGTCCTGGCACTATTGATCCTCCTCGTGGGGGGCTCTCATTTGTACGCCCAAACTAAACCACCACAAAGCATCAATTTTCAGGCCGTAGCCCGGGTCAATCAGCAATTGTATGCCCTGGAGACCCCAGATGTTCGTTTTTCGTTCACTAATCCTAATACCGCTAACACTGATTATCAAGAGGTACACTTGTCGGTGCCTACCAACCAGTATGGGTTGTTTACCCTGCCCATCGGCCAGGGGACCCCAAGCACGGGCACCTTCTCGCAATTGGATTGGGGCAACGTCGACTACCTCATCCGGATCGAACTGCGGCTGAATGGCTCGCCCAGCTGGGTCAGCCTCTCGCAAATCAACTTGCGCAGCGTTCCCTATGCGCTTTACGCCGACAAGGCCCGCACCGTGGCCGAGCTAAACCTCCCGTTGGATAGCCTCTCAGACGTCAACGTACCTAACCCGAGTGTAGGCGAGGTGCTGAAGTGGAATGGCTCGCAATGGATCCCTGCCCCCGATTCGGCAGGAGGAGGGAGTGCCAACCTGGTGCTGGGAGTCGGCTTGACCCAAAGCAACGATACCCTGATCAACACGGGTGATCTCGATCCCAGTGATGACCTTACCGATACTACCCAGGCGGATGGCGACCTCAGCGGAGTATTCGACAATCTCACGGTGGTCGGTCTGCAGGGCCGCAACCTAGATGGTACGCTGCCGCAAAATGGCTACGTGATTAAGTGGGATCAAGCCGCGCAAGCCTGGCGACCCTTGCCAGATCAAGTGGGGGCTGCAGGGGCCACCACCACCACCGAGTCTCCCATCATCGGCGATGGCTCCTCCTTTGAGCCGGTGCGGCTGAGCGATACCATCGCAGCGACTGGCGAGATCCTGAAGTGGAACGGGAGTGCTTGGGCACCTTCGGTGGATTCGACCATTACTCCCAGCCTGGACGTTTCCAACGGATCCCTCTTTTTGCTGGTCAATGGCGTGGTGGTCGATACCGCAGACATCGGTGGCTCTTACCTCGAAGGCCCTGGCATCGACATCACGGGTAACATCATTTCGAATATTGGCGACCTCGATTCCACCGACGATGTGAATATCGGCGATGCCGCTACGGGCGACTTGGCGGGTACCTATCCCAACCCTAGCGTCGTGCGCATCCAGGGGCAGCCAATAGAGCCGGGACTGCCCGGCAACGGCGACATCCTACGCTTTGTGTCGGGGCAGTGGAGCTTTTCCTCCGATCAGGTCAATGACGCCGATGCCGACCCAGTCAACGAGATCCAAACCCTCTCGATCGCTGGATTTAACCTCTCCCTCACCCAGGCCAATACCATCGCCTTGCCCGAATATCAGGCTGGTAGTGCCATTCAAATCTCCGCCATTGGTGGCAATCAGTACTTGATCAACAATACCGGCGACCCCAACGCTACCGACGACGTCAACAATGGTGATCCCGCAGGGGGAGACTTAGCCGGGACCTACCCCAACCCGACGGTGGTCCGTATTTGGGGGGAAGATATCTCCAGCATAAGCCCAGCGGCAGGTCAGGTGCTCAAGTACAACGGCAACGAGTGGATTCCCAGCGCGGATCTCTCCAACGACGGCGATACCAATCCCACCAATGAATTACAGGATCTCAGCTTTAGCAGCGATGACGACTCGCTGCTGATCTCCAATGGCTTGGGAGTGCGCATGTACAGCGCCGGAGACGGGATCAGCCTGATCAACCGCGAAATTGTCAACACCGGCGATACCAATCCTGGTGATGACATCAACATCGGCGATGCCGCCGGGAGCGATTTGGCAGGCACCTATCCAGGTCCCACTGTGGTTCGCATCCAAAACACCGCCGTAACCCCTACGCCTCCTTCCCAGGATGGGCAGATCTTGAAATACAGTACCGCTGCGGCCGCTTGGATCCTGGCCAATGATGAAGTCAATGATGCCGACGCCGATCCGGTAAACGAATTGCAGCTTTTGAGCATCGTGGGCGACTCGATCCGTATTTCCGACGGCAACACCGTGCAACTCCCCGCCACCATTTACGACGCCGGGGTGGGCATCGACCTCACGGGCAACGTGATCAGCAACACCGGTGATACCAATCCTGGTGATGACATCAATATCGGCGACGCGGCCGGTGGTGATTTGGCGGGCACCTATCCGAACCCCGACGTGGTGCGCATTCAGGGCTTCGCGGTAGATGGCATCGCCCCGACCATTGGTCAGGTGTACAAGTGGGACGGCAGCCAATGGACGCCCAGTGCGGACCTAGTCGATGACGCCGACGCCGATGCCACCAACGAATTGCAGACCATCGACCGCACGGGCCTGACGGTAACCCTCTCGAATGGGGGCGGTACTTTTCAGGACTCGGTGGCGGACGATGACGCCGATCCGGTGAACGAATTGCAGAGCCTGAGCAAAACCGGGCAGACCGTTACCCTGTCCAACGGGGGGGGTAGCTTCACCGATGAGGTGAACGACGCCGATGCCGATGCTACCAACGAATTGCAGCTTTTGAGCATCGTGGGCGACTCGATCCGTATTTCCGACGGCAACACCGTGCAACTCCCCGCCACCATTTACGACGCCGGGGTGGGCATCGACCTCACGGGCAACGTGATCAGCAACACCGGTGATACCAATCCTGGTGATGACATCAATATCGGCGACGCCGCTGGAAATGATTTGGCGGGCACCTATCCGGATCCCACCGTGGCAAGGATTCAGGGGTTTCAGGTTTCGCCCCTGACCCCTAGCGATGGGCAAGTGCTCAAATGGAATGCTTTTCTAGGCCAATGGCGTCCGGCCCCAGATAGCGGCTCTACCTACGTCAATGGCCCTGGCATCGACATCACGGGCAATGTGATTAGCAACCTAGGCGACCTCAACGGCAACGACGATGTGAACCTTGGCGACGCCGCCGGGGGCGACCTGGCGGGCACCTATCCCAACCCTAGCGTGGTGCGCATCCAGGGCTTTGAAGTGGACGCAGCCACCCCTACCGTCGGAGAAGTGTTCAAATGGAATGGCAGCCAATGGACGCCCAGTGCGGACTCGGTCGCCGACGCCGACGCCGATCCTACCAACGAGGTCCAATCCTTACTGATCGACAATGATACCCTCTCCCTCAGCCTCAATGGCAGCTCCGTAACCTTGCCCTCTTACCAAGGGCTCACCGGCATTGCCGTTGACAACATCAACAAAACCATTACCAACCTAGGCGATACCGACTCCACCGATGACATCAACATCGGCGATGCCGCCTCGGGCGACCTCAGCGGCAACTATCCCAACCCGCTGGTGGTAGGCTTGCGCAACCGCCTCATTGCCCCCAACGCGCCCAGCAATGGACAGGTCTACAAATGGAATGGCTTTGCCTGGACCCCAGAAAACGACCTAGTCGATGACGCCGACGCCGATGCCACCAACGAATTGCAGACCATCGACCGCACGGGCCTGACGGTAACCCTCTCGAATGGGGGCGGTACTTTTCAGGACTCGGTGGCGGACGATGACGCCGATCCGGTGAACGAATTGCAGAGCCTGAGCAAAACCGGGCAGACCGTTACCCTGTCCAACGGGGGGGGTAGCTTCACCGATGAGGTGAACGACGCCGA
>CAYVAP010000048.1:5826-7550 GCA_964449365.1 uncultured Bacteroidia bacterium | reverse complement strand
CCGTTACCCTGTCCAACGGGGGGGGTAGCTTCACCGATGAGGTGAACGACGCCGACGCCGATGCCACCAACGAATTGCAGACCATCGACCGCACGGGCCTGACGGTAACCCTCTCGAATGGGGGCGGTACTTTTCAGGACTCGGTGGCGGACGATGACGCCGATCCGGTGAACGAATTGCAGAGCCTGAGCAAAACCGGGCAGACCGTTACCCTGTCCAACGGGGGGGGTAGCTTCACCGATGAGGTGAACGACGCCGATGCCGATGCTACCAACGAATTGCAGCTTTTGAGCATCGTGGGCGACTCGATCCGTATTTCCGACGGCAACACCGTGCAACTCCCCGCCACCATTTACGACGCCGGGGTGGGCATCGACCTCACGGGCAACGTGATCAGCAACACCGGTGATACCAATCCTGGTGATGACATCAATATCGGCGACGCGGCCGGTGGTGATTTGGCGGGCACCTATCCGAACCCCGACGTGGTGCGCATTCAGGGCTTCGCGGTAGATGGCATCGCCCCGACGACCAATCAGATTTTAAAATGGAATGGTGCCGTTTGGATTCCTTCTGCGGATGAAGCAGGCATTACGTACTTTGGAGGGGATGGCATCGGCATTGTCAATGACACCATCGTCAACACCGGAGACCTCGATCCGTTCAACGACATCACCGATACCACCGCTGCAGGTGGCGACCTCAGTGGTAGCTACCCCAATCCTTCGGTGATTGCTTTGCAAGGGCGTCCGCTTGGTAGCGGTATTCCCAGCGGCGGGCAGGTCTTGAAGTGGAATGGCGCGGCCTGGTCTCCCGCCGCTGATGCGGTAGGGCCTACCTATACCAATGGCGCGGGGATCATCATCGCAGGCAATACGATCATCAACGACGGAGATATCGACCCTAGCAACGACATTGTAGATACCACCCAAGCCGGAGGGGATCTCACTGGTACTTTCAACTCGCTGAACGTAATTGGTTTGGGAGGGCGTCCGCTGTCAACGGCGCCTCCCCTCAACAACCAGATTCTCAAGTGGAATGGTACCACCTGGGCTCCTGCTGCCGACGTCGGGGCCGTCTACACTGGTGGGACTGGCATTTTTGTCAACACCGGTACCAATACCATCGTCAACACTGGAGATACCAACGCTGCGGATGACCTCAACATTGGAGACATAGCGGGCGGGGATCTGGCTGGCAATTACCCTACCCCCACCGTCGCCGCCATCAACGGTAACCCTGTGTCATCCACCACGCCTACCTTTGCGGGGCAAGTGCTGGAATGGAATGGTACCGCTTGGGCACCAGGTACGGACGATGGCCAAATCTACCTCGAAGGCGATGGCATCGACATCACTGGCAATGTCATCAGTAACGCTGGTGATACCGATTCGACCAACGAATTTCAGACCCTCAACGTAGTAGGCGACTCGATCAGCATCACTGACGGGAATACGGTGGCGCTACCGATATATACCGCTGGCGATGGCATCGATATCACCGCCAACGTGGTCACCAACCTTGGCGACCGCGATTCTACTGACGACGTGAACCTTGGCGACGCGGCGGGTGGTGATTTGGCGGGCACCTATCCTAATCCTAGGGTAGCAGCCTTGCAAGGCTTCGGCGTAGACAGCATCGCCCCCACCTTGGGGCAAGTCCTCAAATGGGACGGTGCCCAATGGACGCCTAGCGCCGATTCGATCATCGATGCCGATGCCGAT
>CAYVAP010000048.1:0-5726 GCA_964449365.1 uncultured Bacteroidia bacterium | reverse complement strand
GGACGGTGCCCAATGGACGCCTAGCGCCGATTCGATCATCGATGCCGATGCCGATCCCACCAACGAGCTGCAAGTCATCGACCGCACGGGCCTGACCGTTACCCTTTCGAATGGCGGGGGCAGCTTCCAGGACTCGGTGGCGGATGCCGATGCCGATCCCCTCAATGAGCTACAAACCCTGAGCATCGTGGGAGATTCCATTCAAATCTCTGGAGGGAACACCATACAGCTTCCCGCCACGACGTTGACGGGGGGCCCTGGGATCGATATCACGGGCACGGTGGTCAGCAACCTCGGCGATATCGATTCGACCGATGATGTCAATATTGGCGACGCGGCCGGCGGCGATCTGGCGGGCACCTATCCCGATCCCACGGTGGCAGCCCTGCAAGGCTTCGGCGTAGACACTACCGCGCCCGCCCTAGGCCAGGTTCTCAAATGGGATGGCACACAGTGGACCCCCGACGCCGATTCGGTAGCAGACGGTGACGCCGACGCCACAAACGAATTGCAAACCCTCAGTGTGATAGGAGATTCCATTCAGATTGCGGGGGGCAATACCGTGCAACTGCCAGCCACTATCTACGATGCCGGCCCGGGCATCGACATCACGGGCAACCTGATTAGTAACCTTGGCGACACCGATTCGACCAATGATGTCAATATCGGCGACGCGGCCGGGGGCGACCTCAGTGGTACCTATCCCGCTCCCACGGTGGCGGCCCTTCAGAGCTTCCCGGTGGATTCCATTTTGCCTGCGTTGGGCGAAGTGCTCAAGTGGAACGGTGCTGCCTGGGCACCAGCCGTAGATGATACGGTCGACTTCCTGATCGGGCCGGGTTTGGGTTTCGTGGCGGGCGAATTATCCAATGTAGGCGACCGTGATTCGACCGATGATGTCAATATCGGCGACGCGGCCGGGGGCGACCTCAGTGGCACCTATCCCGATCCCACGGTGGCGGCCATCCAGAGCTTCCCGGTAGACTCCGTGCTACCCGATACCAACGCAGTCTTGCGCTGGGATGGCGATAGTTGGACCCCGGACAGCCTCAGCTCCGCAGCGGTGATTTTCAATTCGAGCGTGATTCCTACCTTGGATAGTACTTATGACCTTGGCTCGGCCACCAATCGTTGGGCCAACGTTTATTCGGCCAATGGTACCCTCCAGACCTCTGACCGAAGAGCCAAGAGCGAGGTGGAGGCCCTGGATTATGGGATCGACGAACTGATGGCGCTACGTCCGGTGCGGTTTAGCTGGAAAGGGCGCGAACACGAAGCCAAAAAACTAGGCTTGATCGCCCAAGAGGTCGAGCCGGTGCTGAGAGAAGTAGTGCGCTCCACCGCTTGGGTAACCAACCCTGCCACGGGTGAGCAGGAGGAGGTGCCCATGGCGCGCATGGCCATGTACTACAGCGATTTGATCCCCGTGATCATCAAGGGGATGCAGGAGCAGCAGCAGCAAATCGAGGCTCAACAAGCGCAGATCGATGCGCAGCAGCAGCAAATCGAGCAGCAGCAGCGCATGATCCAGCTGTTGGAGCAGCGCCTCGATGCCCTGGAGCGTCAATCGGAACAGCGTTAATTTGATCATGAGAGAAGGCCCGACCAACCCAGGGCTTTCTCTCCCTCAATCGGATTTCTATGTTTATGAAAATATCCATTCTCTTGCTTGGCTGCCTGGGACTGTGTCTACCTCAGACTCAGGCCCAGATCAGCCTACAACGGCTGGTCTTTGCTTCAGGCGGCGTTGCCGCCGACGAAAGCAACATTCACCTCTCCTATACCATCGGAGAAGCCATTACCCCGACCGCCACTACCCTGAGCGGCACCCTGGAAGTAACTATGGGTTTTCAGCAGCCTATTCAGGCGCTCGACGTGGTAGGACTACCCGAGGTGATCGACGTGGGCTACGAGGTATTTCCCAACCCTACCTCTGGCCTCATTTCGCTAAAACTGAACAGCGAACGACCCGTTACCCTGCTGGTCGAGCTGCTCGACGCGCGAGGGCGTAGCACTGCGGTACCCACCCAGCGTCTGGGCTTCGTGGGAACCAACGAGTCTACCCTCAACCTTTCTACCTTGGCTGATGGCCTTTACTTGCTGCAGATTCGCGAGATCGGGGGCCATTTGCTCAAAACTCTCAAAATTCAAAAGGTCCAGTGATCTGGGTTGCGCTCGGTTGCTTCTCAGTTTGGTTGGTTGCACTTTTACCCTTATTGTTCACGGTTCATGACCCAAGCTATTTCCTTTCAGCGTCTGATGGTATGCCTGGTGAGCCTGCTGCTCGCGGGCCCGGCGCATGGCCAAGCACTGGTATCGACCACTGACACCATGAGCATGGATTTTGGCTATCCTCTGCTCAAAGCCAATGACGATCTAACTTTCATCGACGAGAATGAAAACGGACAGATCGACCCTGGCGAAGGCTGCGCCATCACTTTCACCCTGCTAAACAAAAGCCGCTATCCTGCCCGCGACGTGGTGATTCGTCCCAAAGAGCTAAATAATCTGGCTGGCCTGATCTGGCGCGAAGAGCTGAAAATCGGCAACATTGCCGCAGCAGGGAGCCGCTCGATCGAGGTGGGCATCATCGCCCAGGACTCTATCGGCGTGGGTACGGCCAATTTTGCCTTCACAGTCTTGGAAGGGAACGCGGTAGAGAGTGCGACCGTGGTCTATTCGGTGCCCGTCAATTTCGAAAGTCCACCCAGCGACGATGAGCAGGCGCAGGAAGAGGAAGCTGCGGCTGAGCAGGAGGAAGCCCGCACCGAAGCAACCGAAGACGGAGCCACGGAAAAGGAAACGGATGACCAATGAGGGAGGGAGACATGCCAGATGGATGAGATGGAGGGTAGTGCTATGGGGCAGCATGTGGCTGACGCTATCTCAGGTGCAAGCCCAGAGCTTACCTGCCCGCTGGTTTGTATTACCCGAAGCGTTGAGTCTGTCGGTCGGGCTACGCATATGGCTAGGCACTCCCGCCAATCAGGTGGGGCTAGATCTGCGGGCGGCCTATCGCTGGCGCATGCTTCAGATCAACGGGGGTACCGCCCTGATGTACAACTTCAGCCATCTTGGTCCGCGGCCCTCACAGCCTGGTCCAGAGTGGCAAACCTACTTGGGGGTCGTCGCAGGCTTTGGGCCTCGTTTGGATCAGCGCAGCCCGTTCTTGCATCCCCTCAGTCATCAGACGGGCCGTCGGTATGCTGTCGGTTACGCCCTGAAAGGCTACCTCGATGCCATGCACACCTCGCAGATCACGGGTATGCTGGGGCTGCAGGTGGGGCCCTGGAGTATATCGTCAGAGAATGATGCCTACACCGGTCGGCTCGACGACCGCTTTCGTACGGGTACCTTGGCGGTGGCTTATCAGCGAGATTCTCTTCGCCTGGGGCTTTCGTGCATCTTGTGGACGGGAGATCCTCGCTCTGAGGGCGTAGAGCGGATAGCTGACGGCGAGGTTGGGCGCTTTGGCTACAAGGACTTGTCGCAGGGGATCTATGGCAAATTTTCGCACGGCATCTTGGCCCTGGAGGCGAGCTATCTACTTCCCTACGACCAAATGGCGCAGCTCAGGGTGGGCATCGACGCCGAGCAAATACGCGATGGCTTGCAAAATCGCTTCATTCACGACCTGCCCTATCTCCCCGAACGGTGGGTGAGTGTGCACAATCCTCATTATCCTCCCTTGACCAAAACGGGCGAGCCCTACCTGGGAAGACCCGAGCAGCGCATTCGCCCGGCTCGACCTTACCTGCAGATCGGGCTCAATCCTGGGTTGTTTTATTGACCACGGGCTCCCATCCGAAGGTATGTTGCAGAAAATCAGCCAGCTCCGCCCCATTGAGGCGATGCTGGGCCAGGCTGGGATGCCAGGCACAGCCGTAGCCCAATTGGCCCTGCGGCGTCAAATCGAAGCGATGCACCCTGGCTAGGCCCTGCTCGGCCAAGCGTGCCTGCACGTCATCCAGATAGCTTCGCAGGGTGCTCAGCGCGCGCCGAGGTGCGGCATCGCTCAACATGGGCCCTGATAAAAGCACCAAAGCCACCTCGGGGTAACGCTCAAAAAGATAGCGGCCCAGCTTTTCGTATTGGGCCACGAACGTGTCCCGGTGGGGGATACCCATGGCAAAATCATTGGTACCGAGGTTGATCACCACCACCTCGGGCGTATCCGTGGGTGGCTGGGTGAGCAGGGAGGTGTCTCCGGGGAAGGTTTGCCGATAAAGGTCCCAGAGGGTGCCCGTTTTGCTACCATCGTAATTGCGCCAAATGCCGCGCCCCGAGTAGGCTACGGCGGTGTAGGTGGCACCGAATTGGCGAGCCGCAATAGCGGCATAGCTCTGGGTGCCGTCTTCGCTCTGAGCCGAAAAATCACACTCGGCCTCGGTGCCCAGGTTGCCATAGCC
Organism: uncultured Bacteroidia bacterium; assembly: GCA_964449365.1. GTDB lineage: Bacteria > Bacteroidota > Bacteroidia > J057 > J057 > CAYVAP01. The sequence goes on along the minus strand of CAYVAP010000048.1, from coordinate 1,317 downwards.
GCAGGTAATGCTGTTGCCGATCACTTCGAGATGATGCAGCGGAGAGGGTGGGGGAGCGAGCAATTTACCGTCAGCGCTGAGGGATAGCCCTTCGATGCGCCAGATACCAGTCCTGGCTTCGCTGCGTTTGATCACGCGGATGGTATGCACCCCGTGTGCCAATGGCTCGGCCAGGGTCAAAGGCAGGTCACGGCTCTGCGGCGGAATGGCAATGACGTTAGGGGCTAAGCTGTCGACTTGCACCTGAAGGTATAGAGGCCACGGCGTGGGGTCGCCCGGCAGTGGCTCATGCCCCGCCGTGAGGGTTACGGACTCCGCTTCGCAGCGAAAGACCAACTGGCTGGCGGTCCAAGCCGCGCGACGCACACCATCGGGATTGCACGCAAAGCGCCCCCACCATTGCAGGCGTGGATCGTCGAGCGATAGGTGGTCCTCGTGGATAGCGGGCATCGTCTGCGATGAAGATGGTGGGGAGGAAGTGGATGGGCGACAGGCTGCACTCAAGGCCAGCATGATCCAGCCCAGGTAGCCAAGCAGGGGAGCGAACAGGCGATGATTCATAGCAGCAAGATATGGCCCAAGATAGCCAAATCTGAACAAGCGGCTGATTGTCGGAGGCGAAAACTTGGGGGCCTTTCGTTTTTTCGCCCTAGATCAACGCCACCCCCTCGAATGCTGGCGACTCTGGCCCGAAATGTGTAAATTATCAATCTAAATAACGCTCAAAAAATAAGTTGGCCTCCTTCGCTTGAGAATAGGAGATCGAGAGTTTGAGAGGTTGAGAGATTGGGAGATTGGGAGGTTGAGAGATCGAGAGATTGAGAGGTTGAGACTAAGAGATTGTACGTCCCAAAGTCTCAGGATCTCAATATCCCTCTTTGATCTGGAACGAGATCTCTGACCGAATCAGGGAAGTTATTTTTCTCGCGTTACTAAATGCTCTGTGGTTTGTTCCTTGTCTCTGCCTGTTCTCTCCAGCTATGGAGGGGGGGTCATGGTTCCATTATTTTTTCTCATCGCAAGTTACTCATGCCTATTCGCTTTCCGCAAGCTACCCGCCAATGGATCAACCGGCTCTATGATCGTACCGTGGTTTTGCTCCAATATGCCGATCACGGCGAGGGAGCGAGGCACTATCTCACGGGGCAGGCCTGCCACGAGCGTGGCGAGCACGAGCGGGCCATTGCCTATTTCGATTTGGCTTTGCAGCGAGACCCCCGCTATCTGAGCGCCTATATGCTGCGAGGCATTTCCCGGCTGCGCCTTCGGCAGTACGAAGCTGCTCGGGTAGATTTCACCCAAGCCATTCGCTTGGAC
>CAYVAP010000047.1:0-13976 GCA_964449365.1 uncultured Bacteroidia bacterium | reverse complement strand
AGCGCCATTAGCTATCAATGGACGCCCGCGACGGGTTTGAGCTGTACCAATTGCCCTAATCCCATCGCGACGCCTACCGATAGCATCACTTACACCTTGGCTACCCTCGATGCCAACAACTGCCCCGACACGGCCTTGTATGTGATCAATACTGTGCCCTGCTGCACCGAGTTTGTCTGGGATAGCGTAGCCACCCTCGACGTGAGTTGCAACGGCGCGCAAGATGGCCTCATCGTGGGCGACATCACCGGAGGAACGGCCCCTTTTACCTACACCCTCAATAACGGACTGCCCCAAAGCAGCGACAGCTTTCCGGGCTTATCGCCAGGTACGTATCAGCTCAGCGTAGCCGACGACAGCCTTTGCACCCTCGATACCTTGCTGGCCATCAATGAGCCACCTCTACTGGTCAACGATTTGATGGCATTCGATGTGGTATGTTTTGGCGAAGATAACGGCAGCATCCAGTCCAATACCTCCGGCGGCGTAGCTCCTTATCAGTATGCGCTCAACGGCGGCCCCTTTCAGAGCAACGGTGACTTCGCGAACCTACCGCCGGGGAGCTACTTTCTGCTCGTGCGCGACAACAACGGTTGCCTCTGGGATACCACTCTGCTGATCAATGAACCTGCTCCCCTTAGCCTAAGCTGGAGCACCGACAGCGTGAGCTGCTTTGGCCTGAGCGATGGTAGCATACCACTGTTCCCCACTGGCGGGGCCAATAGCTACTTATTTGCGCTGGACGGCGGCCCCTTCCAGACTGATTCGACGTTTACTGGTCTGGCAGCAGATACCTTCGCCCTGACCGTGCGCGACACGAACTTTTGCCTGCTCGATACCACGATCGTGGTGAGCCAGCCGCCACCCCTACTGCTGACGGCCGCCGCCGACAGCGCTTCTTGCGACAGCGCAGCAGACGGTAGCATCCAAGCCTCGTTGACAGGTGGGACCCTAGGCTATCAATTTTCCCTAGACAATGGCCCCTTCCAAAGCAGCGGTACCTTCCCCGGTCTGCTGCAAGGCAGCTACCTGCTCACGGCCCAGGATGCCAACGGCTGCGAAGCAGACACCACCCTGTCTCTGGGGGCACCGCCGACCTTGTGGGCCAGCGCCAACGTGATCGACGTGGCCTGCCACGGCGATAGCACGGGCGGCATTGCCTTAGACGCCACCGGCGGCACGGCACCCTACCAATATGCCCTCGACGGCGGCCCCTGGCAGGGTGTCGATAGCTTTCCTCAACTACCTGTCGGTACCTATCTGCTGAGTGTACGCGATAGCAATTTGTGCCAGTGGGATAGTACCTTGGCGATCAGTCAGCCGCCGCCCTTGCTGCTGAGCGCGAGCGTCGATAGCGTCATCTGCCACGGCGATAGCAGCGGCGTCATCCAGGGCAGCGGCAGCGGCGGTACGCCGCCCTACCAATATGCCCTCGATGGCGGAGCCTGGCAAAGCAGTGGGGCGTTTCCCGATCTGCCGATGGGAACCTACCTCCTGAGCGTACGCGACGCCAACCTGTGCCAGATCGATACCACCCTGACCGTGGAGGAACCTCTCCCCCTACTGCCTGGCGTCGATCCGGTGGCTACCTGGCAGCGACCGCGCTGCTTCGGCGAGAGCAATGGCATTCTGACCTTCACCCCCAGCGGCGGCATCACGCCCTACCAGTTGACCCTTGACGGGTTCAGCAGTCCCTTCCTGATCGACAGCCTGCCCGCAGGCACCTACGACTATCTGCTCACCGACGCCAACGGCTGCACCGTAGCCGATACCCTGAGCTTGGCCCAGCCCAATCTTTTGGTGTTGTCGGTCGATTCGGTGCAGCCCATCGACTGCTTTGGCAACCAAACCGGAACGGTGTTTTCTTCTGCCACTGGCGGCAATGTGCCGGGCGATTATCAGTTTTTTCTTGATACCCTGAGCAGTGCCAATGGTCAGTTCGACTCCTTGTTTGTGTCGCTGTACCAACTGCGCGTGGTGGACAGCCTGGGCTGTAGCGACAGCGCCGAGGTGCTGATCACCGGGCCCGATTCGCTCTTCAGTCAGGTGGCGCAAGTGGACCCGCCCCTTTGCTACGGCGACAGCAATGGCCGCATCACCATTCAGACCACGGGTGGTACTGCGCCCTACCAATACGCTACCGACAGCATCAGTTTTGCCCCTGACAATCCCCTCACGGGCTTTCCCCTGGGCTTGTCTTGGATCTCTACCCAAGATGCCAACGGCTGCGTGGTTCACATCCCTGTGAACGTGCCGCAGCCTGATTCGCTAGTAGCCTCGGTGGTACAGGTAGAAGATGCCATCTGCGAGGGCGACAGCAACGGTCGGGTGACCCTGCGCGGGGCAGGCGGGGTGTTACCCTATCAGTTTTCGGCGGATGGAATCGATTTTCAAAGCGACTCCACCGTGGGCGGCTATCCCGAGGGGCCATTTCTCGGCTATGTGCGGGATACCAACGGCTGCGTGGCGCAGGTGTCCGGGTCGATTGGTACCCAGTCCTTCATCGCGGTGCAAGCCGAGGTGCTGAGCGATTTTGGCAGCTTCGCCCTTCGATGCCACGGCGATAGCTCGGGCGTAGCCTTGGCCCAGGCCAGCGCGGGTCAGCCTCCTTACCAGTACACTTGGAGCAACGGGAGCAATCAGGATACCGCCACCAGCCTGATGGCGGGGACCTATACCGTGATCGCCACCGACAGCTTGGGCTGTCCCGATACCACTAGCCTTAGCCTGACCCAACCGGATACGCTGGGTGGCCTGCCCACGGTGGCGAGCGACTACAACGGCTTTGCTATCAGTTGTGCCAATGGCGCGGATGGACAAGCGGAGATTGCCGCCACGGGCGGAGTGACGCCCTATCAGTACCAATGGTCCGACGGGCAAAATGGCGCATTGGCCCAGAACCTCTCTGCCGGGACCTACGCCGTCAGCCTCACCGATGCCAACGGCTGCTCTTTTGATACTGACTCGGTAACGCTCGATGAGCCCGAAGCCCTCAGTCTGAGGGGCGACACCACTGCCCCGAGTTGTATCGGTAGCCGCGATGGCAGCATCGCGGTGGAAGCCCAGGGAGGGGTAGGGCCGTATCAGTACCTTTGGATGCCTGAATCGCCCTACACCGACACCAACGCCGAGCTGGCCGAAGGCACCTACACCCTGACCTTGCGCGACGCCAACCAATGCGAGGCCCAGGCCGTATGGACCCTGAGCGATCCGCCGCCCATCCAATTGGCGGTTACGGATTCGGCCCCGGCGGATTGTCATCAGCCCAATGGTTTTGCGGTGGTTCGTGCTTCCTCTGGCAACGGTGGCCCCTATCAGTACCAGTGGCTGGATGGCCCGAATGAGCCTCGCTGGGAGGGGCTGGACAGTGGCCGCTATGCAGTGCAGGTGCGCGATACGCTGGGCTGCGTCGATACCTTTGAGGTGCGGGTAGGCTTTATCCCCGGGCCGGAGGCGGAGGCAGAAATCGGCTTTCCCGATGCCTCAGGGCCGATCCTGGCTTCACAGGCCGAGGTGCAATTTCTCAACCGATCGCAGGCTGCCGTAGCCTACGAATGGGACCTGGGCTTGAACGGACAGCGCAGCTTCGAATTCGCTCCCAGCCTCACCTACCCTGAACCGGGCCGCTACGAAATCATCCTCACCGCCTGGGACGCCACCTATCGTTGCCCCGACCAGGATACTGTGGTCCTGGAGATCATCCCCGATGGACGGTTGTACCTGCCCAATGCTTTTACCCCCAACAACGATGGCCAAAATGACCACTTCGAAGTGATTGGCGAAGGTATCGTCTCGGTGCAGTTGGTGATCTACTCGCGCTGGGGGCGCGAAGTGTGGAAAGGACAGGGGATGCCCCTGGCTTGGGACGGAAAGAGCCTCGGAGGCAGACCTGTGCCAGAGGGCACCTACGCCTACGTTTTGCGTGCGACTTTCAACAGCGGTAACGTGATCGAGCGAAGCGGAACGGTGATGGTACTGCGCTAAAACTTGCGTACGACCAACGATTGACCTCAAACTCACCAACTGAGCAGTTCCTCCACTTTCTTGGCTACCTTCTCCGCATTGGGCAGCATGGTGGCCTCCAGGGTCGAATGGAGGGGAATGGCGGGCAGCGCCTCTGCGCCCATGCTCATCACCGGGGCATCGAGGTGGGTGAAGAGGTGCTGGCTGATGCGCCCGGCCAGGGACTCGGCGAAGCTGTTGCGCAGCACCTCTTCGGTCAGCAGCAGCACCTTGCTGTGCCGCTTGACGCCCGCTTCGATGGCGGCCCAGTCGAGCGGCTCCAGGCTGCGCAGATCGAGGATTTCCACCTGCCCGGGCATGGTCTTACTGGCATTCAGGGCCCAGTGGACGCCCATACCATAGGTGATGACCAGGCAGGATTCACCATTGTCGACGGCCTCATCGCTGGCGGCTTGAAAGGTGCGGGCTTTGCCCAGTGGCACCACGTAGTCGTGGCTCGGCTCGATGGTCTTGGCGGCCTTGGAGCCGGGCACCTTGCTCCAGTACAGGCCCTTGTGCTCAAAGATCACCACTGGATTGGGGTCGAGGAAGGCCGCGCGCAGCAGGCCCTTCATGTCGGCAGCATTGCTGGGATAGACCACCTTCACGCCCCGGATGGTCAGCACCGCCGACTCCACGCTGCCGCTGTGAAAGGGGCCCCCGCTGCCGTAGGCCCCGATGGGCACCCGGATCAGCGACTGCACAGGCCATTTGCCATTGCTCAGGTAGTAGCTGCGGCTTACCTCCGCGAAGAGCTGATTGAGGCCCGGCCAGAGATAGTCTGCAAATTGGATCTCCACGATGGGCTTGCAGCCTACCGCCGCCATGCCCACCGTGCTGCCAATGATGTAGCCCTCCTGAATGGGCGTGTTGAAGACCCGCTGGTCGCCGTATTTTTTGGCTAGCAGGGCTGCCTCGCGAAAGACGCCGCCCAGTTGACCGCCCACGTCCTGCCCGTAGAGCAGCGCCTCGGGAAATTCTTGCATGATCTGATCTACCGCATGCAGGGCCGCATCCACCATCACCACTTCCGCAGCGCCTTGGGGTTGGCGCTCGCCTGCTTCCTCGGTGATCGGCGTGGGGGCAAAGTCATGCTGATAGAGATCTTCCGGGCGGGGATCTTCCGCTTCCAGGGCTTTTTCGAAGGCGAGTTCGACCTGCTGCTTGGCCGCAGCGGTGGCTTCGTCGAGGTCTTTGGCACTGAAGCTGGCTGCCAGTAGCTGCTCGCGCAGGTGCGGCAGCGGATCTTGTGGGACGTGATCGTCCAGGTCGTGGCGGTACCATTCCTTGCGTACCCCTGAGGTGTGGTGGTTGAGCAGCGGCACCCTGGCCCGCAGCAGGAAGGGACGGCGCTCCCGCCGCATCAGGTCGAGCACCTCGGCCAGGGCCTCGTAGCAGGCCACAAAGTCGCTGCCGTCGAGGTCGCGGGTCTCGATGCCCTTGAAGCCTTGGGTAAATTCGACCGCGTGTTGGGCGTACATCTCGCCGCCCTGGGCCGAAATGCCCCAGCCATTGTCCTGTACCAAGTAGAGGATGGGGTACTGATGCAAAGCGGCCATCTGCATGGCTTCGGCCACCTCGCCCTCGGTCATGGCTCCGTCGCCGATGGAGCAGACTGCCACGGCGGGTCGGTGCTGTTCGTCGTATTGGTCCAGGCCCTGTTTTTCGCGGTATAGGATGCCCTGGGCCACGCCTGTGGTGGGGATGGCCTGCATGCCGGTGGAGGAAGATTGGTGAGGAATTTTGGGCATATCGTCCCGCCGCAGGCTGGGGTGGGAATAATAAGTGCGCCCGCCAGAAAAGGGGTCGTCGCGCTTGGCCAGCAGTTGCAGCATCAGCTCATAGGGCTGCATACCGATGCCTAGTAGCAGGCTGTCGTCGCGGTAATAGGGAGCCACGAAATCCTGAGGCAATAGCTGCAAGGCCAGCGCCAGCTGAATGGCCTCATGGCCGCGGGAGGTAGCATGTACGTACTTGCTGGTGAGGTCTTTGCGGGCCTCGTACAGCTCGGTCATGGCCGCAGCCACGTTCATCAGGTGCCAGGCGTGGCGCAGGGTATGGGTGGTGAGGGTGGTGGCAGTAGTCATGTTTCAGTTATCAATGAGCAGTGATCAGTGAACAATGAACAGTGATCAATGAACAATGAGCAGTGAGCAGTGAACAGTGAACAGTGATCAATGATCAGTGAACAATGAGCAGTGATCGGTGGGCAGGGAACAGTGAGCAGTGATCAATGAACAGTGAACAATGAGCAGTGATCGGTGGGCAGGGAATAGGGAACAGTGAGCATTGATCAGTGAGCGGTGATCAATGAACAGGAAACAATAAACAGTAATCAATGAACGGTGATCAGAGAACAATGAACAGTAGCATACCTGGCAAGATAGCAAATAGTGGGCAGGGAATTCATTAGGTTTTTTTCATGTGTTTTGCTGTTCCGATTGACCACAAATGAACAAGCAGAGACGCGGTTTTCTGCGCCTCTGCTTTAACGACGGGGTTTGCTTGGGTGTATCGTTACTGTTTTTGAATGCGTTGCCAATGAGTGCCATGCTCGGTATCGAGGCGCAGCAGGTATAGGCCCGCAGGATAGGCGCTCAGGTCGAGGCTGAGCGAGCGTTCGCCTTGCAGGCGATGGCTGAGGAGCTGTTGCCCGAGAACTACATCGTACACGGTCACCCGCTGCCCCGGTGAGGCCCTATTGGTCTCGTCCCATGCCAGATGTAGCGGGCCATAGGTGGGATTGGGAAAGACCTGAAACGCGGCGGCTGATTTGGCGTCAGCGAGTTGGGTACTGACATTGTTGCAATGGGTAGGCGCAAACTTCAGCGGGCCTTGCACTTCATTGCCCTGGCCGTTGGGATTGAGGGTGGCCTCGAAAGGCCCTGATGCGTCGCCAAACCAGTTGTCGCAGAGGGTGAGGGTGTCATTATTGGCTGCATTGACTACGCCCAAAGCGTTGTCAATGATGTCGTTGCCTGTGATGGTAGGCAAACCGGACTCGACCTTGATTCCCAAGCCGTTGTGGGTGATCAGGTTACCGACGAAGGTGGCGCTAGCTCCCTGGGTATTCACGATGGCCACGTTGGGGTTGTCAGCCAGGCGGGAAGAATCCAGGCGCAGGGAATTAGCCTCGTTTTCGATGGCCGTACGGTAGAAGGAGTTGCGGTTGCCCAGGCGGGTGATGGATACGTAGCGCAGCATCGAGCCAAAGCCGTCGCGTTGGAAGTACAAAGAGCCGCCATCATTGCCGCCATCGCTAGTGAAATAGATGCTATCCGTCGGGTTACCAACCGCCTGTAGGGTGCCAAATATCCGCAGGTTGTTGACGTTATCGGTCTTGACAGTTACCCCTGGTTCAATAGTGAGGGTTTGATTGGCGACCACATCGAGGTTGGCCTCAACCAGCAGGTAAGTACCGCCATCGCTGCGAAAGGCAGGCCAAGTGCTGCTACTGCCCAAGTCGCCGATCAGGTCGATACGGTCTAGCTCGTTATTGGCTTCGAATTGGCCCACCGCTGTGGCCTGGGCCAAAAGCGAGCGGTCGATGTTGGTAAAGCGGCAATGGGCCATTTGTACCCCACTCCCATCTATTCGCAGTCCTACACGATAAAAAGACTGGTTGGGGTCGCCCAGTTGATCAAAATCGACATAGCGAAGGCGACCACCGATGGCACTGCCATCAAATACCAGACTGCCACCCCCGCTGGTAGCGCTGCTAACGAAGCGGATGCGATCAGTGGCTGTCCCTTCAGCAATCAATTCGCCCAAAACCAGCAGGTTGACACTGCTAGCAGGTAGGTCCACCTTCACTTTGGGGGCGATGGTCAGGGTCTGACCACTTTGCACGTCGAGGCGGTTATTTTCGATCTCATAGGTGATGCCCATGGGGGTCACGGCAGGCCAAAAGGTGCTGCTGCCGATGTCGGGGCTGCTGCGCAGTACGATACGGTCGAGCTCGTTGTTGTCAGCAAATCGGCTGACGCAGGTAGGGCAGGCAAAGAACCGGCCGGGATTGCTACCAAAATAGCAATGGGCCATGACCACCGAGCTGCGGTTGATGCTCAGGCTGGCTTTGTAAAAAGAATTGGGGCTCCCCAGTTGATCGAAACGGACGTGGGTGAGGCTGTCAGGGGCTGAGGCATTGGCATCGAAATATATGCTGCCGCCGCCACCTGCCCCCGTGCTAGTGAAGTAGATCGGCTGGCTCACCGTACCATTGGCGATCAGTTGCCCAAACACTTGCAGGTTGCTACTAGCCGAGATCAAATTTACTTGCACATCTGGCTCGATGGTGAGCTTACCAGTAGATTGAATCCGAACATTACCGCTCAGCAGGCGATAGCGGCTCAACCCCGCTGTAAAGTTGGGCCAGCGCACTGGCGTGAGCACGTCCACCTGATAAAGCTCAATTTCGTCGAAGAGGTTGTTGCCTTGCAACTCGCTGACGCAGGCAACGCAAAAAAGCAGGCGGCTGGGGCAATCTCGTAGGCCCGTGTGTGACAGGTTGGTCTGAGGCGATTCGCCGCGAAGGGGAACTTTGTAAACAGAGTTAGGATGACCTAGGTTGATCAAACGTAAATGTGCCAGACTATGTGGGCCACTGTTGCTGGCTAGTAGCAACGTACCACCCCCGATGCCTAGGCCGCGCAGGGTGATGGTATCGTTGGCGTTGCCTTGGGCGATCAGTTGGCCATAGACGCGCAGATTGGCCTGCGGCGTAGCAAACTGGATCTCTACTCCCGGCTCAATGGTGAGGGTTACACCGACCGCCACGTCCACATTCTGGTTGGGCTGCTCGATGAGGTAAGGGCTGTTGGCCAGGGTCAAGGTGGTGTTGACGTTGAAGTCTTGGGTAAGGACCGTTTGGGCCCGCAAAAAAGTGATCAAGCCGAGCCAAAGAAGGGTCAGGGTGAAAATTCGCATATTATAGATGGGTGAGGTGAAATATACCCAAGGATCGGGTTTCAGCCTGCTTTCGCCAAAAAATCACCCACTGCGTCGCTACGTCAGGGAAGCATGTGAATACGTCAAACAGCGCTGACGTGGCGTGGCACCACTCAAAGGCGCATCATCCAGGTCACCAGATCCTCCTCGCTGGAGAGCTCCAGCTTTTTGCGCAGGCGATAGCGATGGGTCTCCACCCCGCGCACGGTGAAATTGAGCAGGGAGGCGATTTCTTTGGTGGACAGGTTCATGCGCAGATAGGCTGCCAGGCGTAGGTCTTTGGGGGTGAGCTTGGGCTGCCGCTTCATGAGGCGGTCGAAGAAGCCGGGATTGACTTGCTCAAAATGCAGCTTAATTTCTTCCCAATCCTCATCAGAGGCGATGCCCTGCTCCAGCTTACGCATGAGTTGTCGCAGTTCGCTAGAGTCGGTCTTGGTTTGGGTGAGGGTGGATTTGATTTCGCCGCTAAGGCTGGCCAACAGCTCGTTTTTTTGTACCACGTGTAGGGTCTTGGTGGCCAGCTCGCGGTTACGGGCCTGCAATTGTTCCTCTAGGCGCTTCTGTTGCAGGCGTAAGGCTCGCTCATCAGCCCGTAGGCGATCGGCCTCTTCCTGGGCCAGTTCACGCTGGAGCCGGTTTTTCTTGTTGCGAATGCTCAATCCCCAGATCACCGCCCCACTGAGCAAGGTCAGTAGCCCCATCCCAGTCCCAAACCACCAGCGTTGCCTGCGGCTTTGGGCCTGCGCTTGTTCCAAGAGGATGTTGGCCGCCAGGCGGGCTTTTTCGAGGTTGAATTGCTCCTTGAGCATGGCGATGCTTTGCACCGATTCAGCGTTGAAAAGGCTGTCTTTCAGCGCCAGATAGGTCTCCAGCCATGCCAGGGCCGCCTGCGGGCGTCCTTGCAACTTGGCTAGAGTGGCGAGTTCGGCCAAGGCATACATCCGGTCTTCGGCCATGCCCTTTTGCTGAGCCAGGTTGCAGGAAATGGTAAGGTAATGGGCTGCACTGTCAAATTGGCCCAGATCGAGGTAGCAGCGCCCCAACGTGAGAAAGACCGCAGGCCGTGCCAATCCTACCTCTGCCGCTTGATACTGTGGCATCGCTTCATACAGGTGCTCGATGGCGATATTGGGCTTGCCTTGCAGGCGATAGACGTTGCCCAAGTTGTGGTGATGCGAGGCGATGCCGTAGGGGTAAGCTAGCTCAATGCTACGGGCCAGCCCCCGATGATGATAGATCAGGGCCGAGTCGAGCTGCCCCTGGTCTTTGTACACCAGGCCAAGGTTGTTGAGGCAATGCACTTGTTCTAGGGGAATGTCCAGGCTATCGAAGCCCGCCAGGGATTGCCTAAAGTTGGTCAGGGCCGCAGGATAGTCTTTGGTTTCCCAATAGACCAGCCCGAGGTTGGATCGCGTGTTGATGAGGTAGCGATCATTGCCGATAGCTTGGGCCAGGCGCTCGGCTTCGAAGAGCTGCTCTAGGGCCATCTCGAAGTGCCCCCGGCGGCGGCTGACAAAGGAGAGCAAGTTGAGGCTGAAAATCTGCCCCTTATGATCGTCGATCTCGCGGGCCAGAGTCAGGCCCTGCTCGGCCGCTTCCCAACTGCGGCTCATGTCGAGATTATACCAAGCCTTGGCGATCTGATTGTGCAGCCAGACCTGCTCGGTAGGGTCGGTGCTGCGGGCCAGTTTTGCCGCTAGGCTATCGAGTACCTGGGGCCGCTGGGCTAGGGTGAGCAGGGGCAAGAGACTCAGAAGCAAAAACCACAAGCGAGACATGGCAGTAGCAATTGATCCTACAACTTACGATTTTTTTGCCTGACGTAGTCGCATGTGAGGCTGACGTAGGGAAATAGGGGGCAAAGAGTTGGCGCTGTGATTTACTGGGGGGTATTTGTTGCCTCCGCTCAACCTGCGAGTTGAGGTAAGCTGGCGAGGTCTTCTTCGCTGGACTTTTCAGTTTTTCACTCTAAATATTCCACTTATGGCCCTCAAAGAACGAAAGCACATCGAACACATCAAGACCGAAGAACTGCCCGGCTATGAAGCCACCCTGCAGCAGCACCTCGGCGGCAAAGCCGTGCCTATTCAGCCCGATTGGTCGAGCTTCGAAGATGACCTTGAGGCCTGCTTCAGCCTGACTAGCTTCATGAACATCGTCAACAACGCCATCTATGCCGTGACCAGCGATGCCTTGGGGCAGGAGACACTACGCGCACAATTGCAAGCCATACAGATTGTCAACGTGCCGGAGCCCACAGCCAAGAAAATGACCCTGTCGGAAGGGGTTTTGACCCTCAAGACCTCTCTCGGCCACGACGATTGGGAGGGACGCTTTCAACCCAATGAAATCCAGGAGTACCTGGAGAGCCAGCTTTAACTCATCAGCCCCGGCCACACGAGGAGAACACGCGAGCTGGGGCTGTTTCTTAAAACTGAGCTTCGATCAGTGGAATCAGCTCCTCGCGAAAGGTGGTCTGCTCATTGATGAAGCAAAGCAAGGCCGTGCCCTCTCGCTGCACCCGCAGCGGGCCGTGGCGTAGCTCGATGGTCTTGATTTGACTGGCCAGAGTTTGGCGCACGAAAGCATCGAGGGTCATGCGGCGCAGCGCGTAGTTGAAGCTGGCAGCATGGCTCAAGACCAGATCGTAGCCCATGCGTTCCCAGGCAGGATCGGCGGCGAGGGTCCACTGCACAGGAAGCTGCCGATGGTCAGCCAGGTCTTGGGCAAATTGCCGCAGTTTGCGGGCCACCTCTAATTTGCTGATCACCCGGCCCTGATAAGCTCCGTACTGGCCGCCGGAAAGTTCCGGCAGCAGCTCTTCGCCGTGGTGCACCTGCACCGACTCCACGTCGGCTACTGCGAGGTAAACGAGGTGCTCCGTTTCACGCTGTCCGTCGATCTGCCGTAGTACCACCTGAGGAGCTTGGCGATTCTCCCGATAGTCGAGCAAGCGCCCATGATGCCGCATCCCCGCTTTGGTGATCAGCGTGAGGACGGGCAGCAGTCCCTCTTCGCGCAGCGAAGCTTGATGTAAGGCCGGGAGCAAGCGCGCCGCTTCGATGGCAGGCAGCTTGGTGAGCAATTGTTTAGCCGTCATGACAGGGGTAGTTTGGCTAAAGGCCATTTTCCAGGACCACACGCACATCATGCTCAGAAGGAATGCCCTCCCAGGTGTCATCCCAGTTGGTTTCAGTAGCGAAATGACCGTTTTCATAGGAGAGATTTTTAAGGACATTGGGGTTGTGAGAAAGGCTGATCTGCTTAAGCGAGCCAGCGAGCAATTCTTTGCCTAGCTCATCACGGCAAAGCAGCTCGATCGCATTGGCTACCTTGTTGAGGTAATTTTTCAGGTAGAAGACGACATCTTCGGAGCCATTTTTGGCACTTTCCCAGTCGATGTTGATGGCCACCGCTTCGGTCATGCCGGTGTAGTCTTTGATGCGCTGCTGGATGACGGGGATTTCTTCGGTTTCTACCATCTGGATGACGCGCTTTTTTTGCAGGGTAGTCATTTGGGCGTGGCCGAGAGAGAAACTAAACAACCACAACAGCAGGTTAATGACGGTTAGAAGAATTAATCGCATGGTCATTGGTATTTGAGGTGAATAATGTCCTAAATTAGCCTTGCGGCCTTTGGGCTGCAAAGTTTCAGACACGTCATGGCTACGCCAGGGACCGATGTGGCTACGTCAATGCCGCGCCGCCATGCTGCTGCATAGGTTTCGGGGCTTTTTTTCATACCAGATGACGATGCGTTGGCTTGCCCTAGTTTTCTTGCTGCGAATGAATCTGCTCCCAGGCCAGCCGTTGCGGGACAGCTTGCAGGCCCGCCTGTGGCGTTTGGGCGACTCGGCAGCGCTCCCAGTGGTGGCCATTGACCATCGCCTGCCTAGCAATGCCCGCTACGCCCGCGACACCATTTGGCTGGGGCAGGTGCAGGCGGAGTTTGCGACCTTTGACGACTCGCTGAGTTTGCTCTGGCATGAGGTGCAGCATCATCGGCTGCGAGGCTGCTATCCGGTGAAGATCGATGCCCAGGGGGTGCCCGTGCAGTGGATGACCGATGAGCAGGAGCTGATCTGGCTTTCGCCCGAGCAGGTAGAGCGGGAACTGGCGCGCAGCATAGCCTTTTTTGCTGAGCTACCTAGCGCGCAGCGTCAGGCGCAGCTCGACCGCCTGCGCAGGGATCTGAGTCAGCCGCAAAGCAGGCTTTTTCGGTACGCGCCCTCCAACCTGGCACGGGAAGAGATGCTGGCCTACCAAGCCCAACTGGTAGGGGAGGGGAGGGGCTTGTACCAATTGTCAGCCGAGGTGCGGCGCAGCATTCGCATTCGGCAGTATCAGTTGCAGCAAACCTTGGCGCGGCGGGAGACCTATGAGAAAAAACATGGGCTTGGCCCGGATGGGGAGAGTGTGAAAGACTAATTAACGCTCAAAAAATAAGTTGGCCTTCTTCGCCTGGAGATGAGAGGTCGAGATTTTGAGAGTTTGGGATCAGGAGACGGTGCCTCTCAAGGTCTCGGGATCTCATGATCACTCTTTGATCGATCTCTAGCCGAAATAGGGAAGTTATTTTTCTCGCGTCCCTAATGGAATGAGGGCAAAGTTCGTGGCCATTTGTTCGTAGTTGGAATGACTGATAGACAGCCTATTAAGATTGGGCTACATGGTCACTTTATGCTACTATGAGCCTTTGGAGCACTCGTTTTTTGACAGGATGGATCAGATTAGCAGGGTGGCTTGTAGGGGCTTATGATCCTGTGAATCCTGAAATCCTGTCTAGTTTAACTTAATTGCTAATGTCCAGTAGGATGCGGTCGCTTATTTCGCTCCGAAACGACTAGTCATTAGTTTAGCGGTTTAAAGTTTAAGGTTGAAAGTTGCCCAGGCTGCGCAGAGCCAATCAGGGCTATTTGTCTAGAATTAACGGCACACCTTAGTTTGGGTAAGGGATGAGTATCACTCAAAATATCTCCCTGAAGCTCTAAGAGGTACATTTTTCGGGTCGAAACTAATGACTAGTG
>CAYVAP010000046.1:0-14083 GCA_964449365.1 uncultured Bacteroidia bacterium | reverse complement strand
GCCAGAATTTTATGCGAATTTCGAATGGTTAATTACTTAATTCCGAAGGCACTAGCCTCCCTATTTTTTGCCCTGATCCTGGCCCTGACGGCCTGCGGCGAAGGTCGCGATTCGCAGCCTGAGCAATCAGCCGCGACCGCCGGGCCGGATACTACCGAGCAGCCTGTGGCTACGCCTGCCCAATCCCGCGCGGAGGAATCTACTATCCTCATCCTGGGCAACAGCCTAGCGGCGGGTTACGGCCTCAACAACGTAGAAGATGCCTTTCCCGCGCTCATGCAGGTGCGCATCGATTCGCTGGGGCTGGCCTATCGCGTGGTCAATGCCGGAGTAAGTGGCGAGACCACCACCGGCGGCAAAAATCGCCTCGACTGGCTGCTGCGGCAGCAGGTCGACATCTTGGTGATCGAGTTGGGAGCCAATGACGGCTTGCGCGGCATCGATCCGTCAGAAACCAAGAAAAACCTCCTGGCCATGGTCGATCAAGCGCGGGCCAAATACCCCGATATCCGCATTGTGCTCTGCGGGATGGAGGCTCCGCCCAATATGGGGCAGGATTTTACCGCGCGCTTTCGGCAACTCTTCGCCGACGTGGCCGAGCAGAAAGACTTAGCCTTGGTGCCCTTCATCCTGGCCGGCGTGGCCGGCAAACCCGCCCTCAACCAAGCCGACGGTATTCACCCTACCCCCGAGGGGCACGAGATCTTAGCAGAAAATTTGTGGGCAGTGCTAGGCCCGATGGTGAAGGAGGGAGCTTGAGAGTCTGTGAGGGCTATGAGGGAAAAATCACTCCTTTTTTGCAACTTCGTAGTGTCAACTCCGCCTAACACCTACCATATTCTTCCCCTATTCCCCATCCCATGGTCTCCTTCCGTAGCCAACATTTTCCCCATTCCAACCATGCCCTGCTGATCACGCAGGAGTATGCGATGCGTTACTATGCGCTTTTCAATATGATTTTGATGTTGGGTATTTTGGTGAAAGTGGTGTCGGGCGATCTGGGCTGGGGGCTAATGTGGCTGGTACTGATTGGGGAGGGTATTGCGGTGGGGCTGGGCAATCTGCTGGCGGTGGCCAAGCTCAAGCGCAGCTATGCGGAGATTTTTTTCGTAGAGGAGCACTTTTCGTTGCTCTCGGTTTATGAGATTCTGCACGGGCGCGAATACGACGCTTTTCCCATGACCTATGCGGCCCCGGCTCTCGATCCTGATGGCGACAAGCTCACCATCCACTACCATGATCAGGTGGTCACCCTTTACCGCCGCGACTGGGAAGAATTCGACTTGGTTTGCGACTGGCTCTTCTCTCGTCAGCTCTGACCCATGCCGCTCGTGTCCCGCTGGAAAGCCCTCACCCAGGTCTTCGACCAACCGGATGCAACCATGCAAGGTTGGCAGGTCATCATTTCCCACTACGAGGCTCCCGGCAGGTACTATCATAATCTGGCGCACCTTGCCGATCTATACCAATGGTTTGATCGGTATCGAGCGGAGCTAAAAAATCCGTTTTGCTTCGCAATGGCGATTTGGTTTCACGATCTGATCTACGACCCGACCCGCCACGACAATGAACAGCAGAGTGCCAGGTTGGGGGCGGGGCTGCTGCGCAAGTGGCACAGTTCACCCGCCCGCGTCGAACGGGTATCACAATTGATCCTGGCCACTAACGCCCATCAGCCTTGCACCGATCACCCTGATCAGCCTTGGTTTCTCGACTTCGACCTGAGTATCCTCGGTTGCGATCCCCCACGTTATGACCAGTATGCCCAGCAGATCCGACAAGAGTACCACATGTTCCCCGACCAAGCCTACCGCCTGGGGCGGCGGCAGGTGATCGAGCGGCTGCTGGGGCGCGAGCGGCTGTATCTGACCGAGGCATTTTTTGCGGAGAGGGAAGAGCAGGCCAGAGAAAACTTGAGGCGGGAAAAAGATCAACTGATGGCCTAAGGTACGCGCTCGGATATATGGCCGTAGTTTTGAGACCACTTTTCCCCTTTCATCCCCTCGCTGATAGCTGTACTTTGCAAGCTCATGACAAAGTTTGAGAATTTGCGACTACCCATGCGACTACCCATGCGACTTCATCTGTGGCTTCCCCTGCTGTGGTGGCTTCTCAGTGGTGTATCGGCTTGGAGCCAAGTGGTGCTCAGCGATGCTGACTGGCCCTATCGGGAGAAGCAGTCGCGCCCGCTGATTACGCGGAGCGATGGCTTCGATACCCTCCCTTTTTCAGCGGCTCAACCCTTTTTCGATGACTTCTCCACAGTTTTTAGGGAGCCTAGCGCCACGCGATGGTATGCTGATAGCGGTGTGATCGATCTACCGCGCAAAACGTTCCAGATGGCGGTGGATCCGCCGAGCTATGGGGTGGTGACCTTCGACGGCCAAAAACGCGACGGACGCCCTTATGCTACCAATGCCATCGTATCGGGAGTAGCTGATCGCCTGCTCTCGCAGCGCATCGACCTGTCGAACTTCGGCCCGGCCGATAGCGTGATTTTGTCCTTTTACCTGCAGCCGCAGGGCCGCGGCGAAGCCCCCGAAAGCAGCGACTCTTTTTATGTATATGTGCGCACAGATTTACCCGAGGAGGAATGGCGCTTGCTCTTTGCCACGCGCGGGCGAGCGGTGACCACCTTCGACCAGGTGATCTTGCCGCTAGAAGATTCCGCGTACTTTCACCCGGGCTTTCAGTTGCGCTTCGAGTCGATCGGCGGGCTTTCCGGGGCCTTGGATCATTGGCACCTCGACTACGTGGCCTTGGCCCCCAATCAGCAACGCAACAACCTCAGCTACGATGATCGCTCCATCACTCAGGTGCTCGAATCTCCTCTTGCGCCCTATACCGCCATTCCGGCCCAGCACTACGATCCGGGGCAGCGGTATATGAATGACTTTGCGCTCAACGTGAGCAACCTCGACGCTCAGCCCCGAGCGGCTCAGGTGGTGGCCACTATCGACGATCCGGTGGGGAGTAATGTCTACGGGGTAGGCTCGCTCAGGGGCGGCAGTGCCAATGTGCCTCCCTTCGCGCAAGGCACTGAAGCCATCACCATTGATGCCTTCGAAGACCAGTTTCTCGACTTTGGCATCGCCACCTATCGGCTCACGGCGGCTCTCGACGGCGGCTCCGACGCCTTTCCTGGCAATGACACCCTGCGTAAGCGTTTTGGCATCGACTCGCTGCTCGCCTATGATGATGGGGAAGCCGATGCGCAGTTTGGGCTCAACAAGCCATGGAGCTATGGCATCAAAGTACAACTAGATCGGCCCGACTCGATCACGGCAGTGTGGATCAGCTTCGTGCCTAGTGTGTACTTCAATCAGGTGCAGGGCACGGTCACCTACCTCGAAGATCAGCCTTTTCGAATCTTGTTTTGGGACAGCCCCGACCCCGACTCAATCATCACCCAGCAGGCAGGAGGGGTACGGGTGCGCTACGGCGATGGTCCCAATCATTTCGAGCGCTATGCGTTTCCCTCTCCAGTGGCGGTGCCGGCGCTCTTTTGGGTCGGGATCCAGCAAATCAATAGCATTCCCCTGGGGGTAGGGCTAGATCGTACCTTTGACCGAGATGCTCTTACCTACTTCGACGCCAACGGCAACTGGATCAATACCAACATCGATGGGGCGCTGATGATCCGACCGGAATTCAAGCGGACAGCCTCCGTTCCGGTGGGGCTTTTGGCGGAGACAGGCCGGCAGGTCGTTCCGTCGCTTTACCCACAACCACTACGGGCAGGGCATCTCCTGCGCCTGCGTTGGCCCCTTGGGGTCGATCCCTCAGCCCGCTACCAGGTGCAGTTATTGAATCTACATGGGCAAATGGTTTGGCAATCTGAGCCAGCCCGAGTCGGTGAGCTGTCTATCTTGGCTCTGCCCGCTCGCCTGACTGCGGGCTACTATTTGTGGAAGCATCGGGTGACCCATCCCAGTGGCAAAGCTTATGTTCGATACGAACGATTTTTGATTCACCCTTGACCACGACCAGCTCGCTGAGGGCCCAGCGTGTCGCTTGTCTCCGTCTGCGCGAGTTTTGGGCCGATTGGGACGGCAGGCCAAAGCGTCTGGTTAAACGAGATTTGCCTTTTGATAAATTTTTTTGAAAAAGCAAACATCTTTTTATAGTGGGAGGAGACCATTTCAGGACTCGAAAAAAACTCTACTCTGTTTAACTTGTAGGAATTGTCAGGGGAAATCCTTCAACAAACGCTCACTTTTGGGCATGACTCCCTGATCAAGATATTCCCTTTATGGAACTCTACATTTTCAACCTTCATCCCAAACTAGAGCCAGGAGATCTGCGGGTCGTGCTCGAAGAGTTTGGCCAGGTCATTTCGCTACAATTGTCTCCCAGGCTCAGCGACTCCGATGACCATTCACAGGTCGCCAAAGTACGCATGAAGTCGGCCGCAGAAGCCCAAAGCATCAGTCAGCACCTCAACGGGGACATCATCAACGGGCGTCCCCTAGAGATCCGGTTGGCCACGCCTCAGCCGCCAGCCGACACGGTTTTGCCTAAAAGATTTGGCCTTCTCGCGGACGATGAGATCATCCCCGGTGCCAATCCCGCCCTGTAACTCAAGGCTCGCTGAGCTGCTGCCATCGGCCTAAGGCTTCGGTGAAATAGTAATCGGCATAGATCAGCGGCGCATCGACTTCGTGGTTGCGCTTGGCGTTGCCTGTACAGTGCTGAAGCGCAAAATGATGCAAAGTCTCCCGAGCCAGCACCGGCGGCGCGGCTAGTGAACGCAGCAAATCTCTACTCCCCATTTTCCATCGCTGAGCCAGGGTGTCTATCGACTCTTGCTCGGCCAATAGCAGCAAGCCGGCGGCCGCAATGGCTCCGGCAGAGGCATCGCGTGGCTCCCCCTCAAGCTCGGTCAACGCAAAATCCCAGTAAGGGATGGCATCCAGGGGCAGGTGTGCGAGGAAATACTGCGCGCTGCGGCGCGCCGCGTGGAGCAGCAGGGTGTCCTGCGTTTCGCGGTAGGCCATGGCAAAGCCATAGATGGCCCAGGCTTGCCCCCGACTCCATGCGCTGTGGTCGTGCAGCCCCTGACGGTTGCCTTTGGCACGTACCTGGCCCGTGGCGGGGTCGATGTCGACCACATGAAAATGGCTGCCATCGGCGCGCTGATGCAGCTCCGCAGAGCGTAGCGCATGTGTATGGGCCATTTGGTACCAACTGCGCTCTCCCAGCCAGCGACTGGCCGCAAAGAGCAGCTCCAGGTTCATCAGGTTGTCGACGATGGTGGGCTGCTGCCAGCGGCCTGTGGCCTCCCAAGAGCGGATGAGGCCACTGCGGGGATCGTAGCGACTGGCTAGGCTGCGCGCGGCCCGCCCGATCACCTCCAACGCGCTGCTATCGCCTAGCAGAGTCCAGGCGGGAGCATGGCTAAGATAGATCATAAACCCTAGGTCATGGGTCTGTCGGCTATCGGCTTGAGGGGCCAATCGTGGCAGGTAGCTCTGCGCGGCTTGTCGCCAGGTGCTGTCTTCGGTGGCGGCGTAGGCCTGCCACAGGCAAGCGGGAAAAAATCCACTGGTCCAAACGTGGGGAGACACTCGCATGGCCTGCTGAGTCGAAGGGGACCAACTGTGGGGTAGACGTACCCGGTCGGGCTGACTGCGCCATTGCTTGTCCAATTTTTGCCAGCGCCAGCGCAAGATCTCGGCTGCGTCAAGCGTGGTCAGCGGCGCTAGCTCGACGCGGTAATCCGGTCGTTGACAGGCGGAAAAGCACAGGAAGCAGCACAGGCATAGTTTCCATCCAAAGTAATGGTGCTGTGAAAATATTGGAAGATCAGCAGACATAAAAAGTGAAAAAGTAAAAAAAATTAACAAACAATTAATTGGCTTTGCTACACACTCCGGCGGGGTTGTCTAGAATCTATGAATATTTTTCTCATAAGAATTTAGCTGACTCATACTACTGATAATCATAGAGTTATTTAGTAAATATGAGGTTTTTTCATTTGCCTCAAAATTATTTTTATATATTTAAATGCCGTTTTTGTGTGTTTTATAATCTATTTTTGTATCGTTCTGCCACACTGAATGCAGGGAAACAATTTGAATCCTCTTACTCAAGCCGCTATCTTTGCTTACAATTTCTGCAGAAACTAATCATTCATCAATATGAGCGAACTTACCCAAAAGCGAGAACAATACTATGGGGCCAACCCCACTGAGGTGCGGGAGTCAGACCAGTATCAGATGGAGTACGTACGAGGCTTCGTCGAAAAATGGGATGAACTCATTGACTGGGACGCTCGCGCCAAAGGCGAAGGGTCCTTCTTTATTCAGGAACTCAAGCGCCTGGGCAAACACAAGGTACTGGACGTGGCAGCAGGTACTGGATTTCACTCCATCCAACTGCTCAACGCAGGTTTTGAAGTGTCGAGTGCAGATGGTAGCCCGCAAATGCTGGCCAAAGCCTTTGAAAATGGCCTGCGCCACGGACACGTACTGCGCACCATTCAGGCAGACTGGCGCTGGCTCAACCGCAGCGTCTATGGTCGCTACGATGCGGTAATGTGCCTGGGCAACTCCTTCACCCACCTTCATTCAGAGAACGATCGCCGCAAGACGCTGGCGGAATTTTACTCGGCCCTGCGCCACGACGGGGTGCTAATCATCGACCAGCGCAATTATGATTCCATTCTCGACCACGGTTTCTCTTCCAAGCACACCTACTACTACGCAGGTGAGCAGGTGAAAGCCGAGCCCGAGTATGTAGATGGTGGTCTGGCTCGTTTTCGCTATGAATTTCCCGACCAGTCGGTCTATTACCTCAACATGTATCCGCTGCGCGCCGAATACCTGCGTCGTCTGCTCAAAGAGGTCGGTTTTCAGCGCGTAACCACCTACGGCGATTTTCAGGAAACTTACCGCGAAGATGAGCCCGACTTCTTGATCCACGTAGCCGAAAAGACCTACATCTCTGAAGAAGAGCAGGAGAAAATCGAACCTTATCATAACAAATGAGCAACAAAGCAGAATTGGTAGAAATCACCCGCAGCTATTACGATAGTGAAGATGCGGATAATTTCTACTTCACCATATGGGGCGGTGAGGACATCCACGTAGGGCTCTATGAGCCAGGGATGACCATCTCAGAAGCCTCTCAGCGCACAGTACGCACCATGGCCGAGATGCTAAAGGGTCTCAAGGCCGACCACCACGTGCTCGATATGGGCGCTGGCTATGGCGGCGCAGCCCGCTACCTGGCCAAGACCTTTGGCTGCCATATGACCGCCTTCAACCTCAGCGAAGTAGAGAATGAGCGCGATCGCCAAATGAACGAGGTCCAAGGTCTAGCCGACAAAGTCGAGGTAGTCGGCGGCAACATGGAGGAAATGCCCTTCCCAGACCATAGCTTCGACTACGTGTGGTGCGAAGATGCTATCCTGCACTGTGCTCACAAGGACAAGGTATTCGAGGAAGTAAATCGGGTACTCAAGCCTGGCGGTGAATTCATTTTCACCGACCCCATGCAGGCCGATCAGATCAATGACTTGAGCGTGCTAGAGCCGATCCTGAAGCGTATTCACCTGCAAGCCATGGGCTCAGTGGCACTCTACCAGCAGTACGCCCATAACCACGGCTGGGAAGTGCTAGCAGCCCGCGAGATGCCCGAGCAACTTGTCAATCACTACAGCAACGTACACGAGCAGCTTACCTCCCATTACGAGCGTCTGCAGGAGACCTGTGGCCAGGAATACCTCGACAACATGAAGCGAGGCTTGGAGCATTGGATCGACGGTGGCAAGAAAGGATACCTCAACTGGGGGATCCTGCATTTTCGCAAGCCTGCCTGAGGCGGCTAGATCCCGATCAATCCCCCCCCCTCGGCCACCATCTTTGGTAGGTGAGAGGGGGTTGTTATATGTTAACAAAACTGATAGCAAACAATTTGGCATATATACACTTTGGGAAAAAAACTTCCCTTTCCATCGATCTTTATCTAAGCTACTATGCCTACGGAATCGCCCGACGTACAGCCCGTACCTACCGGCGACGGATCTACTACGCTCTTCTCGCCTCGCTTCAAGGAGCACTACCACTCCATCCATGGGGCGGTGAATGAGTCCAAGCATGTGTTCATTGAGGCTGGGCTAGGTCTTCTCCTCGAACGCACCCCCCCCGCCCTTCGCATCTTCGAAATGGGCTTTGGCACGGGCCTCAATGCCCTGCTCACCGCCTTGCACCCCACAGATTGCTCCCTTCACTATGTCTGCATCGAAGCCTATCCGCTCGGCCCGGAGCAGTGGCCCGTACTCAACTTCTGCGCTCAACTAGACGATCCTGGTTGCGCAGAAGTGTTTCAGGCGCTCCACGAAGCGCCTTGGGGGCAAATCATGGAGATTCATCCTCGCTTTCGCATCCATAAGCATACTGTTCCTTTGTCCTCTTTCCTATTAGAAGAGCCCGTAGATTTGATCTACTGGGATGCCTTTGCCCCTTCTGCCCAACCAGAGTTATGGAGCGCCGAGGTATTTCGGCAGGTATTTGCCTGGCTCACCCCCGGAGGCCTCTGGGTTACCTACTCGGCCAAAGGGGATGTACGACGCGCCTTACAGTCGGTCGGATTTGAGGTGGAGCGCATCCCCGGCCCGCCGGGCAAGCGTGAGATGCTACGCGCCCGAAAGCCTCAGTGAGAGGCGATCTCATCCATCGCTGCCCATAACTTATCGCCAGCTTCGTCGATTTCTGCCTCGGTGATGGTCAGGGGTGGGGAAATGCGCAGGCCGTTTTTGATGTTGAGGAAGCCGATGGTCAGCAACCCTCGCCGCAGTGCGGCGCGACGCACTCGGTCTGCCGTTTCGAAGTCGGCAAAGATCAACGCGTTCAGCAGCCCCAGCCCGCGCACTTCGCGCAGCAAAGCATGGCCCTCCAGCCGCTCGCGGATGCGCTGTCCTTTGGGGATCGCCTGAGGGGCCAGCTCCTCGTCGATCACTTTGCGCAGCAAAGCATGGCCAGCAGCGCAAGCCACTGGACCTCCCCCAAAGGTATTGATGTGCCCCAGGATGGGCTTATCCTGGATCACCTCGACCACCTCGCGTCGGGTGATAAAGGCGCCTAGCGGCAGGCCGCCCCCCAAGGCCTTGGCCAGGGTGAGGATGTCGGGCCTGAAGCCCATGCCCTGATGAGCGAAAAGGGTGCCAGTGCGCCCCAAGCCCGTCTGGATTTCGTCCAAGATGAGCAACGCGCCCGTCTCATCGCAGCGCTTACGCAGCGCAGGCAGAAAGCCCGGCGCAGGCAATATCACGCCGCCTGCCCCCTGAATGGCCTCCACGATCACTGCTGCGGTCTGCTCATCGATAGCGCTCAGATCCTCAAAGTCATTGTACCGAATAAAATCCACTCCTGGCAAAAAGGGGCCGTAGCCCTCTCGCATGTAATCGCTACCGGTAACGCTCAGGGCCCCATGGGTATGGCCATGGTAGGAGTTGTGAAAGGCCACCAGCTTTTGCCGCCCGGTGTAGCGCTTGGCGACCTTGAGTGCGCCCTCGTTGGCCTCGGCTCCGCTGTTGCCAAAGTACACGTACTCCAAACCCGTTCCCAGCACCTCTGCCAAAAGCTGCGCATACTGCACCTGCGGGGCCATGATCGACTCGCCATACACCATGGTGTGCAGGTAGCGCGCCGCCTGGTGTTGTACCGCTGCCACCACCTCCGGAGCGCTGTGTCCCACGTTGCTCACGCAGATGCCACTGAGGAAATCGATCCAGCGCTCGCCCTCGGGGCTGTAGAGGTAGATGCCCTGGGCATGACTTACCTCGATGCCGATTGACTCGGGTGAGGTCTGCGCGACGTGGCGGTAAAAATTGTCTTTTATCATGTGGCGGTGAGCGGTGAGCTGTGATCAGTGAACAGTGATCAATGAGCTGTGAGCTGTGAACAGTGAGCTGTGAGCAGTGAGCTGTGAGCTGTGAGCAGTGAGCTGTGAATCCTCTACAATACTAATAGAATGAGTTCAAAGTTCGTGGTCAGTTGTTCTTGGTAAAACTGGCCGCTTGGGGGCGGCCACTGAGTGAGCCAATATGTGGGGCTGGCCTGTGCCGAAGCCCTCTATTGTTCTTGTGCCCCATTGATACAGGTGAGCGTTGTAAAAGCCCGAGTCTTCGCCCCTACATCCAGCTCATTCCCAGGCCACGCAGCGGATTGCGGCGTCGAGCCTGAGCGGGATTGTCATGGTACTGATCGTACCAGCGCTGATAGGCGGCGTGGGCTCGTTGGATTTGTTGGGGGCTGTTGTAGCCTGAGGGGTTGCCATAGCGTGTACCCAGCACCGGGGCACGACTAGGGGGCATCAGTCCACCGGGTCGCTCTTCGTTGCGACTGCGGCGGATGGCTTCGATCAGCCAGAGGGCGGTGGGGCCAGTGCGCACACTGTCAGGCTGATAGGTCGAGCGCGGATCACGTGGGTAAGGTTTTAGGTAAGTGGTGTCGCCACCGACATTGAGCAGGGCGGGCACATCTTCCCAGGTGAGGCGCGGCAGCAGGGTCCAGGTCCAGTGATTGCTACGCAGGGCGGCTACGACCTCTTTGACTGGAATGGTTTCGGAGGCGCGCGCAAACCGCTTGGGGTCAGGCAAAGGCAGTGGCTTCAGCCAGAGGGTGATCCGGTTGGTATCGCCAGGCTCGATGGGGGCTTCATTTTCATAGCGACCGCCGGAAGCGGCTAGCACCGCCTGGTAATGGCGGCGCTGGGCTTGGAGCCGACAGCGGAGGTCGGGCTCGGGCGCGAAGGTCATCTCCAGACGCCCCGCAGCATCGGTGTAGTAGGTATCGCGCGGCGCAGCTTGCTCACCAGGATGGCCCTGATACAGCAGCACCATCGCACTGTCGATAGGCTGTTCACTGTGGCGGTCCATGACCTGCGCCTCTATCACGGTGCGCCGGGCATCGCCACAACCTAGGCCGAGCAGTAGCCCGGCCAGCCAGCCAACGAGAGGAAATCTATTGCACGTCATAGCTCGAAGGTACGCATTTTCCCCTGATCTTCGGTGGGGACACAGCATGCCGTGTTCCTACGAGGATGCCGTGCCCTCAGCGATTTTCTCTCCATCTCGCTTGCGGTTGAAATTCGTAATCAGTGATTCGAAATTTGTGATTCGTGATTGAAAGATTCTATGCGAATTTCGAATGGTTAATTACTTAATTCCGAAGGAAGTAGTTGGTTAGGTTGGGATCGTCTGCTTCGCCGAGGGCTTGCAGGCGGCGCTCGTCCACGTCATCCACCAGCAGGGTTAACCCCCCTGCCGCCACCATGGCTAGTCCCCCGATGAGCAAGGCGTAGACCGAGGCACCGTCGAATAGCTCGCCGATCAAAAAGCCCAGGATCGAGGCGGCCACCAACTGTGGGATGACGATGAAGAAATTGAAGATACCCATGTAGACGCCCATCTTATGGGCGGGCAAAGCCCCCGAGAGAATGGCGTAGGGCATGGACAAAATCGAGGCCCAGCCAATGCCGACGCCCACCATGGAGAGCAGCAGCAGGTTAGGATCATGGACCATGTAGATCGAGGCCAGGCCCAGGCCGCCCAGCACCAGGCATATCAGGTGTACCAGCTTGCGGCTGCTGTGCTTGGCCAGCACGGGCAGGAGAAAGGCCACCAGGGCCGCCACGCCATTGTATACGGCAAAGCAAACGCCTACCCAGTCTGCGCCTTCGTTGTAGGCGGCGGAGGTGGTGTCGGTGGTGCCGTAGATGCTGCTGGTTACGGCTGCGGTGGTATAGATCCACATAGCAAAGAGGCCAAACCAAGAAAAAAACTGCACCACGGCCAGCTGGGCCATGGTCTTGGGCATGGCATAGAGGTCGCTCATCACTTCCATAAAGCCGCCCTCGCTTTTGCCTTGCCGATGGAGCAGGCCCGCCAGCAGCGAGATCAAGCCAAAGGCCGCCAGCCCCACAGTGAGGATGTAGAGTTCTTTTTTGCCCAGAGACAGGCTATCGACGGCCCAGGTACTGAGCATACCTGCTACCAAAAAGCCTAGGCCCAGCCGCTGAAAGGTGCTAGTGTTTACGTTGGGGTTTGGCGCTGCTTCATCTGCCCCGGCCAGCTCGCTTCCGCTATGCTCGGCGAAGCGGCCTACCTCTTCGGGTGAATATTCCTTGGTCGACACCACCGTCCAGATCACCGCCAGCAAAAAGATGGCCCCGCCGATGTAAAAAGAGTACTTGACCTGATCGGGCACTACGCCCTCAGGCGCTTGACTGGCCACGCCAAAGACGTTGGAGAGAATGTAAGGCAAAGCCGAGGCAACCACGGCACCGGTACCGATGAAGAAGCTCTGCATGGCAAAGCCTGCGGTGCGCTGCTCGGCGGGCAGCAGGTCGCCCACGAAGGCGCGAAAGGGCTCCATCGATACGTTGATGGAGGCATCCATGACCCAGAGCATGCCGGCGGCTACCCAGAGGAGGGGCGAGTTGGGCATCACAAAAAGAGCCAGCGAAGCCAAAATGGCCCCGATCAGAAAGTAGGGCCGACGGCGGCCCAGGGGCGTCCAAGTTTTGTCGCTCATGTGCCCGATGATGGGCTGGATGAGCAGGCCAGTGACCGGAGCGGCCACCCAAAGAATGGGAATCTCCTCGGGGTTGGCCCCCAGGGTTTCAAAGATGCGGCTCACGTTGGCGTTTTGGAGGGCAAAGCCAAACTGGATGCCCAGAAAGCCGAAGCTCATGTTCCAGATTTGCCAGAAGCTGAGCCGTGGCTTGCTGAGGCGTACGCCGGTGTCGGGGGAGAATGAAGATCCTGCCATAAAGAAGTGTAAAATTGGAAATTCGAGATTCGAAATTTCTAATTGGTAATTCGTAATGGGATGGGCTATGGAGTCGCTGGCACGGCCACTGGGAGAACCACTAAGCTTTTTACCGGTCATCTGGATCCTTAGTACGCTAAGCACCAGAGAGTTCAACTCCACGCTGCAAACTGTGAGCTTCGAACTGTCCCCTCTATTTCCAGAGCCGATTTTACCTCACTTGCTCTCAAGATACAGAAATCTCCAGGTTTGGGCTGTTCGAAAGGACCGATGCTTGGAAAAATCGGTGCCAGTCTATGATGAGGAGCTTTTTGGGCCACAAATCGCCCAAGACGCAGGGGGACAACTTTTATCTTTGATGGTGGAAAAAAGCAAGATTTCCCATTGGACCTTATTCTACTACCGACATGAGTTTCTTACAATCCATTTCAGGAGCCCGCATCATGCTGCTTGGG
The DNA here is from genome assembly GCA_964449365.1 of uncultured Bacteroidia bacterium. Taxonomy (GTDB): domain Bacteria; phylum Bacteroidota; class Bacteroidia; order J057; family J057; genus CAYVAP01. Next base: position 852 of record CAYVAP010000046.1, on the reverse strand, counting down.
TTGGCGCTGCTGACTAGTGCTGCGCTAATGGCCCAAAATCGAATTGGCGGTCGGGTAACCGATGCCGTAACTGGCGACCCCTTGACGGGAGCGACCGTCTTGATCAAGGGCACCACCAAGGGTGCCTATACTGATGATTCGGGAGCTTTCTCCTTCACCGTCGCTGAATCGGAAGTAAACCTGGTGGTCTCCTTCTTAGGCTACGAACGCCAGGAGATGGTGGTACAAGTCGGATCGACTGATCTCAACCTTCAGCTCATCCCCAAAAACAGCGAGCTAGGCGAGGTGGTCTTGATCGGCTATGGCTCTACCGAAAAAGAAGATGTAACCGGCTCGATCGTATCGGTGTCTTCCGAGGAGTTTCAGAGAGGCAACCTGGTCACGCCGGAGCAATTGATCCAGGGAAAAGTGCCTGGCGTACAAATCACCGCCAACGGTGGGGCACCCGGTGCAGGTAGCCGCATCCGCATTCGGGGTGGGGCCTCGCTCAATGCCTCTAATGATCCGCTGATCGTGATCGACGGGGTACCGGTGGACAATGGCGGCATCAACGGCGCTGCCAACCCCCTCAACCTGATCAACCCCAACGACATCGAGACCTTCACGGTGCTAAAAGACGCCTCGGCCACGGCCATCTATGGCTCGCGGGCCTCCAACGGGGTGATCATTATCACCACCAAGCAGGGCCAGGCGGGACAGCCCACCCGTGTACAGTTTAGCTCGACCCTGTCGCTGGCCCAAAACCGCGGGCAGGTGGATATGCTGACGGCAGATGAGTTTCGCGAGCAGGTATCTCTAGCCGACACCGTCGGTAACCGCGAGGCATTGCTGGGCGATGCCAGCACGGATTGG
>CAYVAP010000045.1:0-14176 GCA_964449365.1 uncultured Bacteroidia bacterium | reverse complement strand
CTGATCGGATGAACCCTGTTTTCGATTGAAGCTAAGACATCCCTCCCAGCCTGAATCAGAGATCAAGGACCAGGTGGCAAGGATCAGCCAAGACAGCCTCTCCCTGACCTATGTTCCCTGATCCTTGGTCCCTGTTTCTTCGTCGCAATCCTGCCTAAAGCTGGCTTACTCTCTACCCTTACCTGCGCCCAGTGGGCTGAGGAAGGTGCAAATAGCCGTTGCCAGTAACAGTGTTAGCAGTAAAGCCCGTTTCGCTAGCAATGCGTATATTCTGAATAGCGATACTTCACTCACCTGGATGGTCCAAGCGGTGCCCCATCGGGTTGACGTGCCAGGGCCAAGGAATATGTCAAAGAGCCACCTTACATGTAATTTATTTATTTTCTCGGAAAGATTCCTGTTCATTACTAGCATTTTTTCGTGGTGTCTGGCGACAAGGTCAGTAGCCTGCGTCAGCCTTTTGAAACGATTTTTCGGAGCAAGCCAGACAGCGATTGACGCGATTTTACCCATTTTTTTGACTAAATTATCGGAAGTTTCGGTATAAAACCAGCCTGACAAAGGCCGATTCGGTGCCTGCTATAAGGGTTTTGTCTCTCAAGCCGGGATTGATGCGACGTTCGGAATGCACCTTTGGTTTACATAAGCCACCGATCCTACTGGGTCAACTGCGAATTGGCCGCATGCACCCGGTCGCGATGCTGGTTGATCCAGGGGAGATCGTTGCCATCTTGGATGGAGAAAGCAATGGCTTCGGTCAATGACGGACTGCATGGCTGCCTGGCGCGCCGCACCTGCGCGCGAAGCGCCTGTTCTCCCTCGGCCAGAGCCTTAGGATCTGGTAAATCGAAAGGTTGGAATACCATCCAACCTCGTTTCATCTCATTTCATCTACCTGCTGAGCAAACCAAAAAAGCCACCCCCACACGAGGGGGCGGCTTTCAGGTCATGGTATAGCAGCGAGAAAGACGCTCTAGCGTACGCTGATGCGCGCGGTAGAAGCTTTTTCACCTTGCTGCACACGTACCACGTACAGACCAGCTGCCTCAGCAGAAAGATCGATCTCTGCATTGAGGGCACCAGCTACCGGGTTGAGGGCGCGGCGAAGCACCTCACGGCCCTGAAGGTCCATCACGGTTACTTGTACGGCAGTACCTTCCAAATCTGCGGCGGTGATGGTGATCATACCGCTGGTAGGGTTGGGGAAGATCTTGACGTTGGCCAGCTCAGGCTGCTTGACTGAAGTCAGGTCGCTGGGCGACTCGACCAGGTACCCGTAGTGATCCAGAGCGGTCCAGCCTTTGATCCAAAGGCCATTGGCGCTTGGTCCGAAGGCACCTTTGTAAGAGGTTTGCTCGAAGAAATCACCCGATACCGTTTTTACATTGCTGTTGACAGCAAAAGCCCTGAAACGGGGGTCGAGTTCTTTGTCATCAGCATAAGACAGACCCGCAATCTGCGGATCGACGATGTCATTGTTGGCGGGGAAGTACCCCTGAATGTCGGCGATAGCTGCATCTACCGTGGCAGCGGAGTCAGTCCAGCCACCAGCAGAAGGGCTGATGAACCAAACCGCCTCAGGGTCGTTTCCTGCTACTTCCCAAAAAACGTTGTTGGTCATGTCCAATTCACCCGCCTGAAAACGCTTGTAGGAGCTCTCAGGTACGTTGTCGTCAGCCTTGTACTGGATGGAAACACCTTGCTCAAACTCAATCATCACTGAATTGTACACTTTGCCACCCCCATTGGCACGGTAGTTGGCCAAGAGGTTGTTATCACCGGCAGGCGCATTGCCGATCATGGTCATATTGTAGATGGTCGAATTAGAGAAGGGCGTACCATCTTCGGGGGAATCAGCACCATCCCATTCGCCACCACTACCGCCGTTGTCCGAGGCTTGCATCACAAAGAGGTACTGAATGTTACCCGTCCAGCCCTGGTCGTAGTCCAGGCCGTCGTCATCAGCGGCAAAGATGCTTACGTACTTCATATTTACCGTACCACCAAAGATCTCGATGCCATCATCCGCCGAAGCGTAAGACTCGATGTACTCCAATACAGTGCGGTTGCCTACGCCTGCGAGGCTCAGCCCCTGAATCTCGTCGTTAGAAGCCAGGGCTACCCCGGTGTGGCGAATGGATACGTAACGCATTACCCCACTGCTGTCTTCTGGCTCGTTGCCACCAAAGGTGGCCACGTTAGCCGGCAGGGAAGAAGGAATACCTTCGATCTGCTCGCTGCCGTTGTTGGCGGTGTTGGCCGGCGCATCACCACACATGATGATTCCTCCCCAAAGGCCCTGGGCCTCTTTGTCGAGGAAGTCATCGGGATCGTTGACATCGTCCTGGATCGAAGAGAAGATGATGGGCTCTTCAGCCGTACCTTCTGCAATCAAGATGGCATCGCGCTCGATGATCAAAGCCGAGGCGTTTTCCGTCTGACCGTCTTCGGCCAGCACGACCGTACCGGCTTCGATGGTCAGGGTAACGTTGTTGTCCACCACAACGTAGCCGTCGAGCACCCACACCTTGTCAGAGGTCCAGGTAGCATCTGCGGTCAGGGTCCCGGTCACCACGGTGGTGTCCTGGGCGACGAGGCTACTGAGCAGCATCGTCAGGGATAAGAAAAGGATAGAAATTAACTTGTACATAAATCGACTAAGATTTAGTGAATGAGGAATTGGTAAAAAAAGGAAGAACGCAGGAACGCAGCAGCAAGCCCGCTGCGCTCGCTGTATGTCGTAGAATTAGTTGAGCTTGAAGGACAGGGCCACGGAATAGGTGCGCCCCATACGGGTGTTGGTAAAGACATACTCGTCGCCGCGCAAATCTTGGATGAAGCGGTACTCAGGGTTGAGCAGGTTGCGCAGGCGGATGCGCAGGGCCAGGTACTTTCCGATGTCTTTGGAGATGGAGAAATTCATGGCTGGGCGCGGCTGCTCGTACACGTCGGGCGCGCCGGCAATGCCTACGAAAGAGATGCGCGGGCCAAAGACATTGTAGCTAAGACTGACTTGCAGGCCGAGGTCTTCTTGGTCGATGTAGGCCAGCTCGCCGTTGAATACGTAAGGCGACTGCCCAAAGAGGGGGCGCTGCGCGTCGCGGTCGGGGTCTACTGCCCTGATGGCCAGGATTTCGAAGTCGGTCAGTTGGCTGCGCGAATAGTTGAAGGAAGCATTGCCCGAAAACTGGAGCTTCTCCAAGCCGGGCGCGATAAAGCCAAAATGCTTGCGCATCTCGATCTCCAGCCCAGCGGTGAAAGCAGACTCCCGGTTGACGTAGGCAAAGCGGATGTTGTTGGTGTTGGCGTTACTATCGAGGGCGACTTCGATGGGGTTCTGGAAGTTTTTATAAAAGGCACTCACCGAAACCAGCTCTGAAAGCGAGAAGAACCATTCCCAGCGCAGATCGACGTTGTCGATCAGGGTGCGCTCCAGGCCGGGGTTGCCCTCATAGACGGCCGACCCGATGTAGGGCAGTCGCTGAAAGGGCGAAAACTCCACGATGGTGGGCCGGGCCAGGGTGCGGGTGTAGCCTGCGCGGATGCTCATATCGGGCGAGAAGCGGTACACAAAGTTAACGGCTGGCAAGAGGTCATCGAGAACCAATTCTCCAGGCGTAGCCGTGCTATCGTTGCGGGCAAATTCTCCCAGCAGGGTGGTGTCTTCGGGCATGATGAGCATCTCGGTACCCTCGTAGCGCAGTCCAGTGATCAGCTTGAGTCGATCTCCCAAAGGAAGCTCGGCCATCGCATAGGCCGCGATGATAGACTGCTCGGCGTCAAAGACGTTGGTGGGCTGGGTCTGGTCCTGATAGTACAATCCCTGAAAGAACTCACTGCGCACCAGATCCCCTTCTTCATCCAGCACCACCCGCATCAAGTTGCTATCGGCTACGTAGGCATCCACATCGCCGCGAAAGGGACGATCGTCGGCCCCTACGTCAAAGATCTCAAAGCGCGTTTCATTGAAGCTCCGCTCCTTGGTAGTGTAAGATCCCCCCACGCGAATGGCTCCTTTCTCCTGGGTAGCGATGCCAGGGATGTCGTAGCTCAGGTTTAGGCGCACGTCGAGGTTGTCTTCTCTCAAATCGCGGTAAAATCGCAGAGGGCGCTCATAGCCGTTGTTGTTGATGATGCCGAAAGTGGAATCGCCCTGGTCGTTGACCGTAAATTCATAAGCAAAGAAGCGGATGTCTGGCTCATATTGGGTGGCTCGGGAGGCAGAGACGATCCAGTCGGCTCGTAGCTTTGCGCCAAAAGCGTGGTCGCCCTGGCCTTGCAAGACGGAGATGCTGCGCTCGAGGTAGCCGGTGTTGGAGGTGAAAAAGGGACCGCTGTAGCCAGACTCGTTGTTGAGTGTTCCTGAGATGGACTCGCCGTAAGAAGTACCGTTCTGGTTGCGCATGTAATTGACCGAGAACTTGTGGTTGGGCGAGGGCTTGTAGGACAGCTTGAGCAGGCCGCCCCAGAGCACGTTTTCTTCGCCGCGGCGGCCTTCGAGTTCGTTGATCGCATCCAGAATGGTAGAAGAGGCACTGCGCAAGCGCCATAGATTCCGCTCTACTTCATCATAGTAACTGAAGGATTGGCGATACGACAGGCTGGCGATGTAGCCAAAAGGCTTGCCGAAGAGTTGATGCTGGTTGCCGATCGAGAAGCGATACTGGTTTTCCAGGCCGGCTTGCCGCTGAGTAGGCAAAAACCCCGTCTGGAAGCTACGAGAAGCTGAATCCAGCGCAGGTCCCACGTTGGCAATCAGCCCGACGCTCGTGATCGCGGTCAGGCGAGGCAGGGTACCCTCTAGCTCATTGGCGATGTAGGCGGGCATGTCTCTCACCTCGTTGCCCAGGGCCAGGCGATCACCAGAGAGGCTCTGGTCGGCGATAAAGTCTTCGTTGAGCGAAGCCTGATCGTTGTAGCCCACCGAAGCGGAGGCCCGGATGGTGAGGCGGTCGGGAAAATCCTTGGTGCGGACGTCCACTAACCCGCCCGTGAACGACCCCGGTAGATCAGGGGTGAAGTTTTTGTACACGATGATCTGGTCAAGCAGATTAGAGGGAAAAATATCCATCTGCACCGTGTTGCGATTGGGGTCCAAGCCAGGGATCTCCGCGCCATTGAGCATGGTTTTGGAGTAGCGGTCGCCCAGGCCGCGGACGTACACGTATTTGCCATCTTCGATAGTTACCCCCACCACGCGCTGTACCGCCGCAGCGGCGTTGGCATCGCCGGTGCGCTGTACCAGGTCAAAGGTCACCCCGTCGATGGAGTTGATGGCGTTTTGCTTTTGGGCCAGGAAAGCTACCTCCGAAGCCTGGCTTCGCTTGGCAGTGATGTTTACCGCCAAGTCTTCACGTACGTTGCTCTCTTCGTAAAGTAGCACGTTGAGGGTCGTCACCTGACCCGCTTCGACGATTACCTCAGCGGTATCGGTGAGGTAAGAAATATAAGAGGTAAGCACCTGATAAGTACCCGCTGGCACCTTAGCCGTAAATGCCCCCTCGATGTCGCTGTAGGCCCCGCCCTTCACTTGTTCTGCTTGCATCAGGCGCACGGTAGCCCCTAGCAACACATCACCGGTAGTTCCGTCGGTAACTTTCCCTCGGATCGTACCAGTCTGGGCCAGCACAGTGCTCAGCCCCAAAAGGAGGTGCAGGAAAATAAAACTAATCGTAGATTTTGTTTGCATGCAATCAGATACTTCAGATACTTGTGAAGTGGAGCAGACCCATATCTGGCCTGCTTTTAATTATTTGCAAAACAAGTCAGTGGGTATAAAGACAAACAAACGGGTGTGTTATCAAAATATTAAAAAATCATTTCGTGTACTTTAACAGCCCTCTTCAACCGCTTAATTCACTGGTAAAAAAACCCTTACCGATCGATTTTCTTTACGAAAGGTCAAAATTTCAGGCTAACCTAAGCGTTATCTAACAAATTCAACGAGCCATGCGCGTCTTCATTTTCTGCTTCTGGATCAGTCTCGTTCTCAACCAGGGGCTCGGTCAGACCGTCGAGCGTCAAGCCTTTGGCCTCAGTGGTGGCATTCATCAGCAAGGCAGTTGGGAAGTATCTCAGACCACGGGCGAGGCGCTCACCCAGTCGGTCATCGCTGGCCACATCACCATCAGCCAGGGGTTTCAGCAAGGGGAAGCCACGGAGCAGCCCACGGAGGAGCGCCCCCAGCCGCCTATTTCGGTTACCTATGGGATTTATCCCAATCCGACTGTGGCCGAGCTGTATCTACGCTTCAAAGGAGAGGAGCCTATCACCGTCATCGCGGCGTTGTATGATCAGGCAGGACGGGGCCTGCCAGATTTTCGTGAGCGGATCGCCATCGACGGATACACCGAGCGGATCTGGGACCTCTCTCCCTTAGCCGCGGGCGTTTACGTGCTCCGGATGATACAGCTCGATGGCAAGCTGCTCGAAGCGCTGCGCATCTCGAAGCAGTAGTCTTACGGGGTGTAGGTCACCCTGAGAGGAGGCTACGGGAGTGAACAGAGGCCAAAAAGAAAACTGTCCTATACCCATCTTACGGGAAATATGGCATGCTACGCCGCTACTTGCTATCTTAGCCGCTATGGACACCTCGACTCCCGCACAAATCGCCGCAGCCATCATCGAGGGCTTTGATGCCTACCTGGCTGAGTTTAAAGACATCAGCAGCCGGGCGCGCAAGCGCTTCGAAAACGCCGACTGGCATGGCCTTCAGGCTGATAGCAAACGCCGCATCTCCGTCTACAAGAAGCAAGTGCCGCGCCTGGCCCGCAAGATTCGCCGCATGATGGGCGAGCAATACGACGACTTCGACACCTGGCTGGCCATCCGGGCGGCGTATTTTTCCCTCGCTTTGCAACGCCAAGCCTACGAGATCGCCGAGACCTACTACAACTCGGTTTGCCGCAAGGTAATCGACAAAATCGGCGCGGATGAGCGCATGATGTTCGTCGAGGATGAACATCAGGAGCGAGAGTTCCAGTCGGTGGAGCCGATCTACCATACCTACCCCTGGCAGGGCGATACGCGGCAGATGATCAGCGACATGCTGCACGATTATCACTTCGACATCTCACTGGAAAACCGCGAGCGCGACATCGACTACGTCGTTAGCCGTATGCAGGAGGTGATCTTCAACAATTTTACTCCCGACGAGCAAACGCGCCTGCAGATGCTCAAGTCGGTATTTTTTCGCAACAAAGCCGCCTACCTGGTGGGACGCTTTTTCGTGGCTGGCCAATTGATGCCCTTTGTGGTTCCCCTGCTCAATCAAGACGGAAAGCTCACCGCCGATACCCTGCTCACCGGGCAAAATGAGATGTCCATTCTTTTCAGCTTTACGCGCTCGTATTTTCTGGTGGAAGTAGAGATCCCCTCCGAGCTGGTGCATTTTCTCAAAACCGTCATTCCGCTCAAGCCCTACGGCGACCTGTACAATTCCATCGGCTTCAACAAGCACGGCAAGACCGAGCTGTATCGGCATTTTCGCCGTCACCTCAACCATTCCACCGACCAGTTCGTGGTGGCCCCCGGCATCAAGGGCATGGTGATGGCAGTCTTTACCCTGCCCTCCTACAACATCGTCTTCAAGCTGATCAAGGACAAATTCGAGCCGCCCAAGACCACCAACAAGGCCCACGTGCGCGCTTGCTACAAGCTGGTCTCGGTCCACGACCGGGTGGGGCGCATGGCCGACACCCACGAGTTCGAGCACTTCGAATTTCCCCGCGATCGCTTCGATCCAAAGTTGCTGGAGGAGTTGCTCACGGTGGCTCCTTCCATCGTCAGGGTCGACGATGAGACCGTAACCATCGAGCACCTCTACACCGAGCGCAAGATGGTACCGCTCAATATCTATCTCGAAACGGCTACCCCCGAGGAGGCCGAAGAGGTGATCGAAGAGTATGGCAATACCATCAAGCAATTGGCAGCGGCCAACATCTTCCCCGGCGATATGCTGCTCAAAAATTTCGGCGTGACCCGCCACCGCCGGGTGGTGTTTTATGACTACGACGAAATTGGCTTCCTCACCGACTACACCTTCCGGCGCATGCCCGACCCAGACGACGGCGACGATATGATGGGCGGCTCGCCTTGGTTTGCCGTGGGCGAAAATGATGTTTTCCCCGAAGAATTCAAGCACTTCTTGGTAGGCCGCGAGGACATCCGGGAGATCTTTTTGCGCATTCACGCGGACTTGTTCGAGCCCAAGTTTTGGATCGATATGCAACAAAAGCAGATCAATGGTGAGGTGGTGGATGTGTTTCCCTACCGACGCAGGCAACGCTTTCGTACCACTGAGAGCTAATCTTGACCAAAATCCTACCTCACAGTCGCAGGCATCAGAATTTCAAGTACTTTCGAGGCAAATTTCTACTGATCGTATGACCACTCTGCTAAAATTTGCCGGCTTTGCTCTGCTTCTTGCTCTGCTCTCCCCCACCCTACTCCACGCCCAGTCGCGTACGGAGCTCCAGACCATGTATCTCAACATTTTGGAGAAAAAGGATCTCGAAGGCTGGATCGACTCTGATGGGGATGTACAGTTCAAGTATGAAGATCACACCTACTTTTTGGAGGTCGACGAGGAAGATCCCGCCTTTTTTCGCTTGGTCATGGCCAATATATGGTCCATCGAATCGGAGAGGGAACGCATCCAGGTGGTCAAGGCCATCGACGTAGCCAACGCCAAAGTGAAGGTAGCGAAGATGTTTCAGGTACGCGACAACGTCTGGGTATCGGTGGAGGGATTTCAGCGAGAGGTGGGAGACTGTGAGGCTTACTTCGAGCGCAGCTTGAGCGTCATTGATTTGGCCATCAACTACTTCAGCGAAGCCATGGCCAAAGGCTGAGGCAGCGCGCTCCATGGCTACTTAAAGATGGCTGACCATTCCGGAATCAAAGGCTAGCGTTTAGGGCGTTTTTCACCCCCGTATCCTCCTCAAGGGGGCTACGGGGGTGAAAAGAGCCGCAGAAACCAGCCCTCGAAAGTGGAATGGTCAGAGATATTCAATCCTACGGTAGGAAATTTCCGATGATAATCCTTGTTTTATACAGGAGTTTTGACCGGAATGGTCAGGTCATTGATGAGAGCTTGACTCCAGGGATAGCTGAATGATATGGACACCAAGGCTTTGGGGATTTCGCTGCTGTACATGGGGGTGGGTTTCGCTTGGATCACCTTCCTGGCACCGCTGGTCGATGGTGTCGGAACGGCTGATGCTTTGGGGGCGACCTTATGGGGCGACTATCTGTGGTTGGCCATTTCGGGCGGTACGATCTACGGAGGAGTACATTACTTGCGAAGTCGACTGCGCAGCAACCGCGTACAGTCCCGCCAATTTTTTGGGAATAATCCTCAACCGATGCTCATCTTCGAGCCGCCCTCCGGGCAGATATTGGCCGCGAATCGGGCAGCAGAACGATGCTATGGCTACAGCGAGGCGGAGTTTCGCAAACTGCGCTTAGTAGACCTGGAGGCCAAAGCCCCCCGACGCGAACGCTTCGTGCCAAACGCCTCGGTCGACTCCTCTTTTCCGCCTCGATTCATGCGGCACCTCAACCGACGCGCCCAAGGTTTTGCCGTAAAAGTCAGCACCCACGACATCGACTACCAGGGAGTCGCAGCGCGGTTGATGCTCATCGCGGAGGTGGAAGACCTGCTGCGCAACGAGCAACAGATTCGTGCCCTCAACCAGCAGCTCACAGAGTTTCGCTTTGCCATCTCGCGAGCCACCATCATGGCTACCCTCGATCAGGAGGGGTGCTTTCAGGAAGTGAACGAAAACTTCTTGCGCACCACTGGCTGGGCAAAGACGGCCCTGCTCCAAGAGCGTTTTTCGGTTACGCTGGAGCCTACCGATGCCCAAGCCCACTTCGAGACCATTCTCTCTGCCCTGCAAAATCACCGCATCTGGCGCGGCGAGCTTGCCCACCGCACCCGCGAGGGCAACGACTTATGGACTCAGTCCTATTTTATCCCCTTTATCCAGCCCAACGGGCAGTTTACCCACGCTATTCTCATCTACACTGACATCACCGAGCAGAAAAAGAGCGAAGAGGAAACCCTCCGACGCGAAAAGTATCTCCGCTCTTTGATCGAATCTCAATCCAACTACCTCATCCGCACCGATGTCGCCGGCAGGTTTACCTTCGTCAATCGGCAGTTTGAGCAGAAATTTGGCTTTCTGAGCGATGACTTTATCGGGACTGACTCGCTGGAGACCGTGGCCGAGGCTGACCATGCAGCTTGCCACCAAATGGCCATGACTTGCCTTGCCAATCCTGGTAAGATCGTAGCTCTACCATTGCGCAAGCCACATCCCGAGGGCGGCTATTACTACACCGATTGGGAGTTCGTGGGCATTCCCGATGAACAAGGCGAAGTAACGGAGGTCCAGGGCATTGGCCAAGATGCTACGGGCCGCGTAAGGAGCCAGCGCCATATTTTGGATCAAAATCGACGCTTGCGCGAGATTGCCTGGCTCAGCTCGCACGAATTGCGCCGCCCGGTGGCCAACATGATTGGCCTCTTAGACCTGGTCAAAGCCACCGAGGTAGGACAGCACGAACTGATAGCCCCCCTCGAAACCTCTGTGTTGCAGCTCGATCAATTGATCCACGACATCGTGCAGCGCACCTACGAAGTCGAAGAAGATACTCAACCGCCGCCCGAGCCACCCAACACTTAGGGCCTGGCCGGAGAGCTACCTACGGGAACGACTCACCTTCATAGACGGTCATCAGTATACGGTATGCGTTTACCCGGCGCAGTGTTTACCTTTCGTTCATATTGGTTTACTGAGGGGTTGCACCTGCGGGGCAACCCTACGCGCTTCCGGCTACGAACAAATGACTACTGCCTTCGGAATGAAGTAATTAACCATTCAAAATTCGCATAAAATTCTGGTCATCAGCGCTTTAAATTACGAATTCCTGATCACGAATTTCGAATGCGAAGCACTACGAACTTCGAGCCTGCTTCCCTACTCTATTTTGCCCATCATTTCCAGCTCAGCTAGCAGGGCTGCTTGCTCCTGCCGCATCGCAGCCGCCTGCTGGACTTTTCCCTCGGCCTGATATAGCTCGGCCAGATCACCCAGAAGTCGGCTCCGCAAGCGCAACTTCTGAAACTGATCAGCAGAACGAGTGCGCTCAAGGGCAGTCTCCAACCATTGGGTAGCTAGATCCATTCGAGCGTGGCTTCGGGCCAGGTTGCCAGCGCGGCGCAGAGCCTGGATGGCAAAGAGCTTCTCCGGACCAAAGGTCTGGGCATGAATCTCCGCGACTTGAGGCAGTAGGGTCAGGGCAGAATCGATCTCGCCTTTGGCTTCCAACCAGAAACTGAAGTTGTGATCGAGCACCGCTACATGCCAGTGGTCTTTCCCAAAATTTTCCACCAGAATCTCGCGCCCCCGATCAAACTGTGCCTTGGCCTCAGCCCACTGTTTCAGGTCGGTCAGAATCAGGCCAAGGCTGCCAAGCGAGATCCCCACTTCAGAATGGTTGGGGCCCAATTGATTCACCTCGACCTTCAGCCCGGCCTCGGCATAGTACCGGGCCGAATCGTACTGCCCCATTTCACGGAAAGCCTCTGCCATGTCTAGCAGCGTAGCCCCATAGCGGGGGGGCAAGTCTTCGCCGTACAGATCGAGCGAAATGCGACGAACCTCATTCAGGGTATTGAGCGCCTCGTCGAAGCTTTCCAACTGTTGCTCGATGCTGGCCTTGGTTTTGAGCATTTCGAGAAAAAAACTGCTCGGTGGGCCGACCGCAGCTCGCCAGGCGGCAATGGCCTCCGCTTCGCGCTGCTGGGCCTCATAGATGCGCCCGGCTCGCATCAGGGTTTCGGCCAGATTGTGGCTCGATCCCGCCAACAGTGGCGTCGGGGCTCCATTGGATTGGTCCAGAGCCAATTGACGCATTTCCTGCATGACGGCAATAGCCTGATCCAGCTTGCCCTGCTCCATGTACAGATATCCTTTGGCAAAAAGGACATTGGCGTAATAGTGGGAAAGGGTATCGTTTCGCGCCAGGGCCCTTGCCTCGGCCTGCTGGGCAAAGTCCTCCGCCGCTTCGTACTGCTCCTGGTGCAAGTTGATCTCGGCCAGGCTCACGAGTAAGTTGATGTCGGAGGAATAGGCGGATTGCGGCAATTGCTGGGTTATTTCCCAAGCCAGGGAGAGGAGCGAATCAGCGCGGGGAATTTCGCCCTGCGCCATGTAGATGCTGCCCAAGGTAAGATAGGCATCTGAGGCCGCCTGGGTGGGGGCTTCTCCCGGAGGACGCAGCGCCAGGGCACGTTTCAGCGGCCCCTCGGCAGATTCTTCCAGCCCCATGCCCATATAGGTCAGGCCAATGGCCTGGTATAGATAGCCCTTGAGAGCCGGATCTACCTGCATGGTGTCGAGGCGCTCCAGCCCCAGGCGCAGCAGTTCGTCCGCGCTGAGTACCTCCCCCTGCTGAGTCAATTCATTGGCCTGATAAAACAAGCTCTGCATGAACTCGGCGGTGCGGCTGGCTTTTTCGGCCTCAGCCTGGGCGCGGTCGCGCTCGCGGGTAAGGGCCATGGTATAGACCGTGGTCAGCAGGGCGAGCATGAAAATGGCTAGCGCGCTGCCCAGCACGGGAATCCGGTTGCGCTGGTAAAATTTTCGCAGGCGATAGCGGTAGGTGTCGGGCTGGGCTCGGACGGGCCGCTCGGCCAGATAAGCTTCCAGGTCTTCGGCCAATTGCCCCACCGATTCGTAGCGCCGCTCGGGCTCTTTGCGCAGCGCAGTCAGGATGATGGTATCGAGATCGCCGCGCAGTTGGCGGGCCAGCCGACTATTGGTTACCTGCGTACTCGGCGCAGATGGGGGTTGCTGCAAAATGATCATCCGCCGCTCGGTCAGGCTTTTTTGCCGCAGCTCAAAAGGATGCCGCTCCGTGAGCAACTCGTACAGCATCAATCCCAGTTGATACTGATCGGTAGAGGTGGTGATGACACGGTCATCGATCTGCTCGGGCGCAGCGTAGTCAGGGGTGAGCAACCGATTTTCGGGCTGAGTGATCAGCGCACTCGCCGCTTCCTCCTCAGGATTGAGCAGTTTGGCGATGCCAAAGTCCAGCAGCTTGGGGGTGCCATCGGCGGTGATGAGGACATTGGTAGGCTTGAGATCGCGGTGGATGATCAAGTTTCGGTGAGCAAATTGCACCGCTCGGCAGATGCGTAAAAACAGCTCGATGCGCTGCGGCAGGGTCAGGTGGTGGCTGCGGGCGTAGTCACCGAGGGGTTGGCCCTGGATTAGCTCCATCACGAAAAAGGGCATTCCCTCGGCGGTCATACCGCCATCGTAGAGGTGGGCGATGTCGGGATGCTGCAGGCGAGCCAGGATTTGCTTTTCGGCCCGAAAGCGGCGCAGCAGGTCGGCCGTATCGAGGCCACGCTTGAGCACCTTGAGGGCTACCTCTTGCTCGAAGTCTCGATTGTGGCGACGCGCTCGGTAGACCACAGCCATTCCCCCTGCAGCGATGCGCTCCACGATTTCATAGTCGCCGACTAGGGTGCCCACCCGCAGCGGGTCGGCCTGCGCATCGGCCATGGCTCCGGAGAGTTCTTCTTCCATGCGGTCAAAAAAACCCGTGGCGAGCTCAAAACTACACAGCAGATCTTGCACTGCCTGCAACAGCTCAGTATCGCCTGCGCACACGGTGCTCAGGTAAGCGGATCGCTCGGGAGGCGCTTTCTCCAAAGCAGCTTCAAACAAAGAATTGGCCTTGCGCCAGAAGTTGGCATCCATGGTGGGAGAGTTCGGAGTTCGAAGTTCAAAGTTCAGAGTGAAAAGTAAACCGTTGGGCTGAAGTTTTTCCTTGCAAGTCCAATGAGGTGCTCTGTGTCAATATGAAGGGCTGCTGAGGCACTGTGTACCGATATGAGGGGCTGGTGAGGCACTGTGTCCCAATATGAGGGGCTGGTGAGGCACTGTGTGCCGAAACCGCACCTCTTCTCATAAGGAATACCAACTTGGGGGGAAGAATGGCTCATGTAAAAAGCGCAGAGCCACCACTCGACCGGCCCTGAGCATCGCATTCGCACAGGGCCAGCGCATGCTAGTGCTTCGCATTCGAAATTCGTAATCAGAAATTCGTAATTGAAAGTAAAGCTGGCCGCTTGGGCGGCCACTGAGTGAGCCAA
>CAYVAP010000044.1:0-14193 GCA_964449365.1 uncultured Bacteroidia bacterium | reverse complement strand
TCTGCCGCGTGGCGGGTGCTTCGTGACCCTGGTGCGATACCCTACAAGCGGGGCATGGCGATGCCATGCATCTGCCGCGTGGCGGGTGCTTCGTACCGCTATTCTGAAAAAAATTTACTGATTATGCCGGAATCGGTTGCTCCGCCCCCTTTTCAAAACAGTTGATGATCAAGGCTTAAGAGCATGAACATGGTGCCACTTCACCAAAACGCAACGTTAAGTAACCCGAAACATAAATTCCTTAAGAGCATGAACATGGTGCCACTTCACCCCCTTTGTTCCCCTCAAGGGGGATTTGTTTTACGATTGAGCGAAGCTCAACCCTGTCTGAATGCCCCCTTGAGGGGGCTGCAGGGGTGAACCACACCTAAACTGCCACCAACCGAAAGCCTCACAATCAGGAATTTTAAGTGGAGCGCGCGGAGCCATTTGTAGCTCGCGCGGCACTAGCCAATGGCGCAGATCTCGGTAAAACAGAAAGCCCGGAACGAAGCATATTTCTGCGAAATCTGCGCGCAACCAAACGCTTAAACGGGAGACTTCGCGCTTCCCCCCCAAGCAAAAAAACGCCGCTCCCGTCGGGGAGCGGCGCTGTGAGGCAAGACGCGCGGCGTCTTCACCTTGGGATCACTTATTTGATACGGAGCTTTTGTACCGCTACCTGCTCGCCTACCATGACCTTGACGAGGTACATCCCCTCGGACAGATGGCTGAGATCGAAGCGCTCGGTTACTTGGCCGACCTGCTGCCCCAGGCTACGCTGAAAGAGGCTGCGGCCACGCATATCGGTCACTTCTACGGCTACGTTAGCCGCCTTGGTCAACTCCAGGCGCAGATCTACCAATCCTTGAGTGGGATTGGGGTAGAACGACAAGCTGCCGGAGAAGGGCTTGCCCAGGCTGGTGTTGATCACTTCCACCTCTTGGCAGCTTTCTACCGGGCCGCAGAGATTGTATGCCGTGAGACATACCTCATAAGTGCCCGCCGAGGCATATTCGTAGGCGGTATCCTGCGAGACCAACGTGAGCTGGTTGCCATCGCCTAGGTCCAGCACCACCGAATCAGCATTCTGAGAGGTGTTGGTGAAGGTGATGGTCAGGTTATCAGTCTGATCGAAGGTAAAGCCAGGCTGTGCAGCCGCGCAGGTGATGTTCACTTCGATCGCCGTGGTATCATTGCCGCAAAAGTGGTAGGCCACCTGTACGATGGTATACACCCCAGCGGTATCGTACATGTGAGTGGCATTGGCAGCGTTGCTGGTGCTGCCATCGCCGAAGTCGTATCGCAGCGAATCAGCTTTGAGCGAAGTATCCCTCAAGGCAATGAAGAGATCGCCCGTGCTATCGACGACGAAGCCACCTACGGCAGGCTCACAGACGATGGTCACCTGCTGGCTGACCGTATCGGGTCCGCATTCCCCAAAGGCGATTTGCTGCACGGTATAGACCCCAGCCGTGTCATAGACATGCGACGGATCAACCAGGCTGCTGCTGTCGCCATCGCCAAAGAGGTAGCGTACCGAGTCGGCATTGGTCGAGGCATCTTCAAAGCTAGCGAAGAGATCGCCAATGCTGTCCACCACAAACCCTGCTACGATCACGGGCAGTTGGTCGACTGTGATGCTGACGGCCTCCGTTTCGCAGCCTGCGGTAGTGCCTTGATCTACCCGGCGTACGGTGTAGGTCGTCGGCGCACTCAAGGGCGGCGTAACGAAGGTATCCCCCGTGGCTACCTGCGTCCCTGCTTCAAACCACACGAATTCTGAGTTGGCATACAGCGTGTCATCCACGATGAGGGTAGCGGTCTCGCCCGCACAGATCGAGTCGGTGGGCAACACATTGACCGGAGCCAAGCTACGAATGAAGACTGTATCGCGTATGGTATCGTTGGCGGCTTCCTGATCACCACTCAGCTTGGCGACGGCCTCGATGGCGTAGGTACCTCCGGCGTAGGTATCAAAGGGCCCAAACATCAGGCTGTCGATCGCGCCAAAATCAAAGGGCCCAAAGAGCGTATCATTCAGGGTAGTAACTCCCGCCGGGCCAGTTACCGTGATGCTCAGGGGCAAGGTGTCGACCGAGAGGAGCCCCAAGTTGCGCAGCGCCAGGCTACCCATCATCAGGCTATCGCCGCAGGCTTGATCCGCCGGGGCGATGATTTCCAGCACAGCCACGTTGGTGGTATCGGGCGTACCAATGAAGATATTGTCCAGGAAGACCTCGTAGTCTTCGGGGTCGTTGACCGTGCCTTCGTAGGCCCAGAAGCCAATGGAGACCTTTTGCCCAGCAAAGGCAGTAAGATCGATCACCTCCGACTGCCCGGTATTGCTGATCGGAGTCGTGGCATCGTAGGTGCGCAGGCGCTGATAGCTACTGCCACAGTCGGTAGAGATAAACACCACCACCTCATCGTCAGAGCCTAGGTTTTCAGGATCTTGGTTGCCAAAATCCGTAACCGCGATGTCATAGGTCAGGAAGGTCGAGTCGGTCGCCACAAAGGGCGGGCTCACGATCCAGTCCTCGTCCCCCGTGATAAAGAGGTTGATGCGAGCCGCCGAGCCGTTGATGCTGTTGGGATCATTGGCAAAATCATCTTCGATCCACTGGCTGCTGCTCGTGGTGTCAGGCGTCAGGAAGCCTTCGCCCTCGTACCAGCCGGGGAAGACATCGTCGAGGTTGCTGCCATTGTAGCCAGTGAAGTCTACCGCGCTCGGCAGCGCCACCGCCGGGATGCGCACGAGCTCGAAGGTAAGGGCATCGTCCCCCACCGATTGATCCGGCCCAAAGCTGATCGATACCTCCAGGGTGTAGTCTCCCGGGTTGGTAAAATTGGCATTGGCACTGAAGAGGTGTACCAATGAATCAAAGCTAGCCACTGTGCCAGCAATCACCGTGTCCTCGATCAGTTGTACGTTGGTACCATCGTCGATGCTCGCGGTGAGAAACAGCGTATCGATCGAGAAGTCGATGGCATTGGGCCCCAGGTTAAAGACCGTGACGGCTAAGGGCTCCTGCGCCCCCACGCAACCGGGCAGCGCGGGCGAAGCCAAGCGCAGCACACTCACCGCATCTACCGAGGCATTGTCGATGGAGATATCATCGATGGCCATATCGCCGTCAAAACTACCGCCGTAGACGCCCACGAAGCGCAGCATCACGGTATCGCCCACGAAGTCGTTCAGCGAGGCAAACGCCTGGAGGTAAGGATCTGAATTGTTCGCCTGTTGTTCGCCGCTGAGGCTCCACACGGTGGCCACGTCGCCTTGCTCATTTTCTACCTCCACCAAGAGGGTGCCCATGTCGGAGCCGTACATGTGGTACCAAAAGCTCAGCACCGGTGCAGTCAACTGGGTCAGATCGATGCACGAAGACATCAGCACGGCCGTGTCCTCACCAGAGGAAATCGACCCGGAGGTCTCAGTGTACATATATCGACCCGTACCCGTGGTATGGTCGCCGTCAGGCCCGGTGCTGGTTGAAGGCGTCGTCCCATCATTGGGATACCAGGCTATGGGATCGGTACGATTGCGCCGCCAATCGAAGTTGATTTCGCCAGGATCATTGCCATTGGCAGAGTTGACGTATCCGCTGCCCTCGAAGTCCTCGGTATAAGGAGCCACATACAGCGGCAAGGTGCTGCGGCTGATGGCGTCGAGGGTATCGTTGAAGGGATTCTCATCCATGAGCGAACTGGTGTAGATCAGCACCTCATACAGCCCGGCGGCCGAAAAGTCAACCGCGAAGGTAACGGAGAGAGTATCACCCGCCGCGAGGGTACCGCTGTTGATGGTATCCCGCACCTCAAAGTTTGCAGCGCCACTTACCTCGGCCACTACGATGACTGAATCGACGCTCAGGTCCAGACTGTCCGCCGCTGCGTTGCTCAGCTCCACCGTGATGGTGCTGTCTACCTCAAAGCTACAGGCCGTGCCTGGCACCGTGGCGCTGAGGAGCGCTACGTCCACGCCGGTAGGATCGAAAATCAGCACGTCATCTAGCGACATATCGCCGGTAAAATCACCACCGCGCTCACCCAGGAAGATCAGGCGCACCGTTTGGCCGACAAAAGCCCCCAGGCTTAGCGAAGCCTCGTTCCAGGGGTCGATGTCCGCCTCAGCCGTATCCTGCTCTCCCACCCGGGAGAAGATTTCCGTCTGGGTGATACCATCATCGACGAACACCTTGAAGGTCCCCATCGAGTCGCCAAACATGTGCCAGGCAAACTCCAGGATGGGATTGCTCAGCGCACTGAGGTCGATACAAGGGCTGATCAGCAGCGCAGTATCGCCCTGGCTTCCGCTCGAAGCCTCGGTATAGACGTAGTTGCCCGTGCCGGAGGTATTGTCCTGCCCGGCTCCAGTGTTGGAGGAGCTGGTCCCGGCGTCCTCTAGCTGCCAGCGATAGCCTGAACTGGGCGAGATTTCCCACCCTTCATCGAAACCAGTGGTTCCACTGAAGCCATCGAAGGTCTGCAAATAAGGCGTCGCAAATTTGACCACTTCTACCGTGACGCTCAGGGTGTCGTTGAAGGCTGAGCCATCGCTGGGATTGCTCACGAAGAACACCACCTCGTAGACTCCATTCGCGCTCAGGTCGATCAAGTTGTTCAGCGTCAGTGCGCTATCTGGAGCCAAGGTACCCACGTTGAGGGTATCCAGCACGGTCTGAGGAATGGGGCCATTCACCTGCAGGGTGAGCAGAAAACTATCCTGAGCGAAGTCTACCGTATCCGTGGCGCGGTTGGTCAATACCGTGGTTACGGGCTCAGCACTGCCAAAGCAGATCCCCTGCGGCTCGACCGTCAGCGAGCTTACCTCCAGGTCGAGGCTGGGCGGTACTTGCACTAGGATGTTATCGAGGTATACATTGTAATCTTCGGGATCATTGA
Organism: uncultured Bacteroidia bacterium; assembly: GCA_964449365.1. Classification (GTDB taxonomy): domain Bacteria; phylum Bacteroidota; class Bacteroidia; order J057; family J057; genus CAYVAP01. The sequence continues at coordinate 9,306 of CAYVAP010000044.1, read as the reverse complement.
TGGGGCCGTCTTTGCCAAAAAAAGCAATGATCGCCTCTTGGCCAGCAAAATTATTGAGGTCGACTACCTCTTGCTGCCCGGTATTGCTGATGCTGCTGGTTGCATCAAAGGTTTGCAGCGCGGTATAGCTCCCCCCACAATCGGTACTGATCAACACCTGAAGGGTATCATCTGAGCCAAGGGTAGCGGTGCTCGTGCCTGAAAAAGAAGTTACGGCCAGATCGTAGGTCAATACCGCACCGGGCTCCACCAAAAACTTCGGCGACACGATCCACTCATCGCGCGAGGTCGTGTACAGATTGAGGCGCGCCGAGGTACCGTTAGGGTGGTTAGGATCATTCCCAAAGTCATCATTTGTCCAGAGCGAGCCTCCCATATCTGGAACGGTCGCCCCCTCTCCTTCAAACCAGCCAGGAAAAAGCGTCTCGAGGTTGCTACCGGTGAACCCGCTAAAGTCCACCGGTCCAATCGGCAGAGCAAACAGTGGCGCATTGTTGGCGCTGATCAAAGCGGTATCGTTGCTGTTGCTACCGTCATTGGGCGAGAAAATGCTGAAGGTCAGATCATACCCTCCGGCTGCGCTCAGGTCTGCCGCCGTAGTAAGGGTGAGCGGTAGGGTATCCCCGATGGCCAGACTACCGGTATTGATGGTGTCGGTAAAGGTCTGGGGAATCGGCCCATCGATTGCCAGGGTCCATACCACTGAGTCGATGGTAAAATCATTGACCACGGTGCCAAAGTTGATCAGGCTGGCCGTGATGGTCTCGGCGTTACCTAGGCAGCCGGGGTCTACAGACAGCTCGGCGGCAGCCAGATCAATAGGCGAAGGCACCAGAATCTGGATGTTGTCCAAAAACAAATCCACGCTTGGATCGCTGGTCGAGCCTTCGTCTGCATAAAACGCCAGGATCACATCTTGCCCGGCAAAGGCATTGAGGCCCACCGCTTCCAATTGCCCGGTGTTACTCACCGGGGTACTGGCGTCGTAGGTGCGAAGCGCGGTGTAGCTCTGTCCACAGTCCGTGCTGATGAGCACCTGCAGGTAATCGTCGCTACCAAAACTGGCCGGGCCGGTGCCGCCCCCTGTGGTGAGACCGAGATCAAAGCGCAGCTGGGTGTTGGGGTCTACCGTGAATTTGGGACCAATAATCCATTCCTCATCACTGGTAAAGCTGAGGTTGATACGAGCCGCATCGCCGTTGGGTGAGCTGCCGTCGTTGAGCCAATCGTCTCTGAACCAGGACGCACTACCCGAGTCAGGGGTACCAAAGTCATTGGCCTCAAACCAGCCCGGGAAGACCGTGGGCAGATTACTGCCGGTGTAGCCGGTAAAGTCTACCACCGGAAGCGGCAAGGTGGCCGCCGTTTCGGTGATCACCGTAGTCGAGGCCGTATCATTGGCCACGTTCACATCCATGCCTGAGGTGACCCAGGCGCGTACGGTGTGCGGCCCCGGCGCAGAAAGATCAGCGGTGGCAGCAAAGGTATAGCTGCTGCTCGCTCCTGAGGCCAAGCTCCCCGGTACGTTTTCCAGAGCCGTCATCATGCCGTCTACCTCCAGGGAAACGGCCAGGCCGGCCAGGGTTGCGGTACCCCCGTTGAGCAGATCGATCGTTACGGGCTCATTGGCACCGCCGCAGCCGAGTTGGGCCCCGCCACTCAGAGTCAACCCAGTGGCACGGGCGTCTTCGCCGTTGGCCAAAGGCACGAAGGTGTAGAAGTCGTTGTCGGAGTTGCCGCTACCATTGTTGGTCAGGGTGGTATCGTTGCTCCCCACCACGAAGGTGGTCGGATCGAGCTGTAACCCTACCCGCGCAGGGCCAGAAGCACCTAAAGACCACTGGTCCACCACATAGATGTTGTTGCTGCCTTCTTCTAACACCACTGAGAAGTAGGCATACGTCGCCACGCCCACCGTCATGGAGTGCCACTTGATCCAGAGCTGGCGGTTGGGGGCCGAGCCAAAGACCTTCCAGCGGATGATGTCCGTGCTGGCAACATTGGCAAAGTCATCCCAAAAGGCAGCGACGGCCTGATTGGGTAGACTCGTCGAGGGTAGGGGCTCATCCGTCTCGGGTAGCGCCGTAGCCAGGGTGTCGAAGGTCAAAAAGCCGTTGGGAGCAGCTTTGAGCGCGTCTACGGGTGTACCAAAGAATTCGAAGCTAAAAGGAATCAGGATGGCATCGCTGTACGCGTTACTGGTAGCAGGGCCAGAAAACGCGGTCGTCCATAGAGTTGACTCACTATCGCCGGCGGAAGAAACACCGCCCGGATTGCCCCCCTCAGATGTATACTGGGTCAAGTACCCTTGCGACCAACCAGACAGGGGGAAAGCCAGGCATGCGCACAAAAAAGTACGTAAAAGCTTTTGCATAGAGAGATAGTTTGAAGTTGCGAGATGTTGGGGATTAGCAAAGGGTAACACGCAGCCGTGATTTGACCCCTTTTTTTCATAATTGGGGAATTTAGCAAAAGGCAAAGTGAGAGCCAAACCCGTCTGAATTTTCCCTAACATTCGTTAGGAAAATTCGCAAATAAGCAACTGCGGGCCTCTCCTTTCGGAAAGGCCCGCAGCCATGATGGTCCGGTAAAAAAGCCCTAGGCTTATTCTACCTGCAACTTCCGGGTGATCACCTGCTCACCCGCCTGGATCTTGACCAGGTAGATGCCTTCGCTCAAGTGATCGAGGTCAAAGCGATGCGAGAAGCTGCCACTCACGCGGCCAAAGGCCTCACGCAGCACCGAGCGACCGCTCATGTCGATCATCTCCACGCTCAGGGTGCTGCTTTGCAGCATCGAGAGGTTGAGGGTTACCTTCGACTGAGTCGGGTTGGGGAAGAGTGCAATGCTCCCCCCGTCGATGGAGGCGATGCCTACGCCCGTTATCACGACTTCGACACAGGTGTCGACCGAACCACAAATGTTGCTCACCGTCAGGCACACCCCATAAGTCCCTGAGGCCGGGAAGGTGTAAGTCGTATCGGTAATCCCAGAGAACTGGGTACCGTCTCCCATATCCCAGCCGATGCTATCAGCGTTTTGCACGGAAGCCGTGAAGGTGGCCGTGAAACCATCGGGCCCCAGGGTGAAGTCTAGCCCTGCGGTGGCAAAGGCACAGGTGATGGTGACCTCCTGGGTGCTGGTGTCGTTGCCACAGAAGTGGTACGCGACCTGAGTAACGGTATAGGTACCGGTATCGGAATAGGTATGAGTCGGGCCCGCGTCGCCGCTACCATCGCCCCACAAATAAATCACCGAGTCGGCCTTGGTGGAGGTGTCTGTCACCGCGAGGAAGAGATCCCCGGTGCTATCTACCTCGAAGCCACCTGAAGCCGGGAAGCACTGCAAGGTCACATCTTGGCACAAGGTATCCGAGCCACACTCGTTGAAGACCCGCTGGCAGATGGTTACCGTACCGGTATCGGCATAGGTATGGTTGGCCGTTTGGCCAGAGACGACCGTGCCATCACCGAAGTCGAATACCACCGAATCGGCCAGCGTAGCCGAGCTGCTCACCTCTACGTAGAGATCGCCCAGGCTATCTACCGCAAAGCCCGGTACCGGCGTGGTGGGCTCCAGGATGATGGTCTCAGGCGGATTGGCACAGAAGGCCTCGTTCTCCCACACTGGATCGGCTCCGAGCTGCCAGTCGTAGAAGAAGTAGTAGAAGCCTGAGGTGCCCAGGCCATTGATGGTGCCAGTGATGCTCAGCACCCCAGGGGATGCGTAAGGATAGGTAGCGCCGCCGCTGTTGCGGAACAAGTCGGGCACGGTACTACCTGCGGCGTTGATCTCATAGCCAGTACCGGGGTTCAAAGGCCAGTTGAGCACCAGCACGGTATCGCCCACCGTACCACCAAAGTTGAAGGTAGCGGTCTGCAACTGAACACCAGCGCCATCCTCCAGGTTGATGGTAATGTCGCCTGCGCCGCCGGGGTACACCCGTACCGAGAAGAGGCTGGTTGAGGACAACACATCAAACACCAAACCATCGGCGAAGAAGCTGTAGGCACCACCCGCACCACTGTTGTCTGGCTTACCTACACTACTGATGCCCAAGATGCGCTTGAGATAGAAGGTATCGCTCGCGCCGATGGGGGGCGTCATAAAGGTATCTCCTACCGCGAGGGCTGTCCCTCCCGTGGAATCAAACCAAGCGTGCAGCTCGCCAGGACGAATGTCATCGGTAGCAATCAGCATCACCGAGTCGCCTTCGCAGTATGGCAAATTGGCTGCCACGTATTCTGGCGCAGCACTCTTGCTGATCGCGACGGTATCGCGCAGGGTGTCATTGTTGATGATGGTATCACCGGGCAGTTGCACGATACCTTCGATCACATAGTCGCCTCCGATGTAGCTGTTAAAGGGTCCAAACATGTGGATACCCGTTTGCCCCAGCGCCAGCGGCCCAGGGAAGGTATCATTGAAGGTGAAGGTACCAGTGGGACCACTGACGGTGATCAGCAGGGGTACATTGGCCATGGTATCGAGGCCGCGGTTTTCGATCTCGAACTCACCCATCATGGTGCTATCGCCACAGTCGCCCACCTGGGGCGAGAGGCGCGCCAGCATGCTGGCGTCGATGTTCACCGCCTGACGTACGCCGATGTCGTCGATACCGATATCACCCGAAAACCCGCCGCCGCGGACGGCTTCAAAGATCAGGTTGATGGTCTGGGTACCAAAGGTATCGAGGCTAATGGCGGCAAAGTTCCAGGGGTCTAGCGGTGCTTCGGCCGAGTCCTGCTCTCCGATGGCTTCGAAAAGGAGCAACTCTTGCCCCAGGTCATCGCGGCCATATACCCGCAGCTCGCCGATATCAGCGCCGTACATGTGGTACCAGAATTCTAGCAAGCCCGGGGCCGCCTGGCTCAGGTCGATACAGGGACTGGTCAGGCGCGTGGTATCTCCGGTGTTGCCCGAAGAAGCCTCCGTGTATAGGTAGATCCCGCCCGGTACTCCCAGGGTGTGATCCACACCAGGCCCCGTGTTGATCGAGCCGGTTGCGCCATCTTCGCCCTGCCACTGATAGTTGGTAAAGGTACCTTGGGTAGACTGCACCTCCCAGGTGAAAGGCAAAATGGGAGTGAAGGTCGGGAAGGTCTGGAAGTCTTCGAAGTAAGGCGCAGTGTAAGAGCCACTCTCTACTTCCTCGAAGGCCGTATCATTTAGCGCGAGGCTGTCGGGAGCCAGGATCGAGAGCAGCTCCAGCTCGTAGCCACCACCTTGCGAAAAGTCTGCGATAAAGGTCAAATCGAAGGTATCGCCGGGAGCGCTGACGCCTGAGTTGAAGACCGTGTCGAATACCTGGGGGATAGGCCCACTGATAGTCAACTGCAACACCGCCGAATCAGCCGAAAAGTCAATGGGCAATACCCCATTGTTGACCACAGTAGCCCGCACGGTGTCCTGACCACTGATCAGGCAGCCATCTTCGGGGCCTTGCAAGGAAGTCACCGCCAGGTCATTGTCAGGCACCTCGAAGATTAGGATGTTATCCAGGAAGAGATCATTGTCTTCGGGGTCATTGACAGTCCCTTCCGTGGCATAAAAGCCGATGATCACTTCTTGCCCAGCAAATTGAGCACCCAAGTTGATGGATTCGATTTGCCCCGTGGCACTAATGTTTGACGTGTTGTCGAAGGTTTGCAGCACCTGCCAAGAACCACCGCAGTCAGCCGAAGCCAGCACCTGAAATTCGTCATCGCTCCCCAGGGTACCCGGCGTGGTACTGGCAAACTGGGTGAGGGCAATTTCATAGAGCAGGGCCGTGCTAGGCTGCACCTGGATCTTGGGTCCGATGATCCAGTCGCGCTTCGCAGCCAGCCACAGGTTGATTTTGGCCGCCGTACCATTGGGGCTAGTCAAGTTGTTGCCGAAGTCGTCTTGAACCCAGCTAGAAAATCCACTATCAGGCTGCGGGAAGCCCGTCGCCTCGTACCAGAGGTTGCCGGTGATAGTGGGCAGGTTGCCAGAGTTAAAGCCCGTGAAATCTACCGGAGCCAAGGGGCCGGTCAGGCCAGGGGTGCCGTCGGTTTCGACGACCACAGCCGCGGTATCGTTGATGGTCGAACCATCGCCCGACAAGGTAGTGTAGGCACTCAGCGTGGTGAAGCCACCAATCGACAGGTTGAGGGTCGTGGCAAAGGGCACCAAGAGGGTATCGCCCGGGGGCAGGGTACCGGTGTTGACCGTTTCGCTCACTGGTGGCTGGGCATTGGCCCCGGCAAAGGCGATGGTAGCCGTCAGCGGCGTGGCCGAAAAGTCCAGCACCTGGGTACCAAAGTTGATCACCTCCACCGTAGCGGGTACCGCCGGATCCGCACAAATCTTGCTCGTAGGCTCCAAAACGCGCGATACCCCCACGTCGATAGGCAGTAGTTCGTAGATCAAGAAATCATCGATGGCCATATCGCCCGTAAACGACGTGCCACGCGTACCCACGAAAGCAATCTGCACGGTATTGGTGCTAAACTGCGAGAGGTTCACGGTACGCTTGATCCAGGGGTCGGTTTCGTTCCCTTGTACCTCCCCGATGATGCTGTCCACCGTGATGGTATCGCCCTGATCAGTCCAAACCTGCACATCCATGCGGTCGATGGTAGCCCCATAGAAGTGGTACCAATAGTCCATGGCTACCGGGCTGGTCGCGGTGGTCAGGTCGATACAGGGCGAGCGCAGAATATCTACATCGCCAGCGGTACCTGAAGAGGATTCGGTATAGACGTAGTTGCCCGAGCCTGTGGTGTGGTCTTCACTAGGCCCCGTGGACCCTGAGGTCGTGTTACCCGAGGTTACCTGCCAGCGATAGCCTGAGCCCGGAAGAGACTCCCAGCCCGTACCAAAGGTAGTGAGCGGAGACCAGCTATCGAAGTTTTCAGCCGTAGGCACACTCAGGATGGGCAACGTAGAAATGGAGGTGTTGAAGGTATCATTGATAGCGATGCCATCCCCGTTCAGAGTCGTATAAGCGGTGATGGTAGTGATACCGCCATTGCTGAGGTTGACCGTCGAAGAGATCGGGATCTGTACCGATCCACCAGGAGGCAGTGAGCCCGACTGCTGCAAGATCGCAATGGGCGGCTGCGGATTGGCTCCCCCAAACTCCATGGTGACACCTAGCGGATTAGTCGGGCTGAAAGTCAGCGGTGTCGTACCCAAGTTGGTAATTTCTACCGTGGCTTGGTTGTTACTCGAACCACAGCCGCCACCGATCGGTTGGACAATATCTGTGACCCCCACGTCGATCGGCACCAGCGGGTATACAAAGACGTCATCGATGGAAATATCACCCGAGAAAGAGCTACCACGAGTCCCGACAAAAGCAATCTGGATGGTATTGGTCAAAAAGGAAGCAAGGTTAACCGTACGCTTGATCCAGGGGTCGGTCTCGGCGGTTTGCTGCTCCCCGATGATGCTGTCGACCACAATGGTATCGCCCTGATCGGTCAAGACCACCACGTCTAGCCGCCCGGTGGTGGCGCCGTACATGTGGTACCAGTAGTCGAGCGCCGCGCCATTGGCAGCCGAGCTCATGTCGATACAGGGGGTACGCAAAATGGCTTGATCGCCCAAGCCACCAGAAGACGTCTCGGTGTACACGTAATTGCCTGAGCCAGTGGTATGATCACCCGATGGGCCCGTGTTTAGCGAGCCAGTGGTGCCCGAGTTGACCTGCCAGCGATGCCCCGTAAGCGGACTGCCGACCCAACCTGTACCGAACCCAGTGGGGCTACTCCAGGCGTCAAAGTTTTCACTCAGCGGCAAGCTCACCACCTGCACCGGGGTGACCGTGCTCTCGGTGGTGTCATTGGTGGTATTCACGTCGCCGGTGGCAATGGTGTAGGCCTTGAGCGTGGTCAGACCGGGATTGGTCAAGTCAAGAGCCGTGGTCAGGGTCAACTGTACTGAGCCCCCCGGAGGCAAGGTGCCTGAGGTTTGTGTCAGGGCGACAGGTGCCTGCGCATTGGCGCCCCCTACTTCCAAGACCACATCCAGGGGGTTGGCTGGGCTAAATGTAATAGGATTAGAGCTGAAGTTGCTCACCTCTACGATAGCATCGTACGAGCTAGAGGCACAACCGCCATCAGCAGGCTCGATGATCGCCGTCGCCGCTACATCGGTACCCGTTGAGAGCGGCAAGAAGAACCAATAGTCATTGTCGGTCAGGAGCGTCCCATTGCCGGGTACCACGTAGCTGTTGGTCTCTTCTACAAACGTGGTAGGATCGAGCTGTACGCCCACGCTGCTTGTGGAGCTCGACGTAGTAGAATACTGATCTACGACGTAGATCGCGTTGGTGCCTTCTTCCAGCACCACCGCAAAATATGAGAAAAGGTTGCTGGGGTTACCGATTTCGAAGGAGAACCACTTGATCCAAAACTGCCGATTGGGCGCAGTGCCGTGGGTCTTATAGATGATGTTGTCGCCAGTACCAGTGGGAGAGTTGATCGTAAAGGCATCCCACATCCCCGCGATGGTCGAGTCGGGCAGCAGCGTACTCGGTAGCGGGTCATTGTCATTAGGCAGGACAGTGGTGGCCGTGTCGAAGGTCACCAATCCATTTTGGCTCGCTTTCAGGTGTGTCACCGGAGCACCAAAAAATTCGAAGGCAAAGGGAATCGCGACAGTTGGGGACCAGACGTTGCTATTCTGGGGACCAGTAATCAAGGTGGTCCACCCCACTGTGGAGGCGTCGCCATCAGTATTGATGCCTTGGGGGTTTCCCCCGTCGGGCACAAAGCCTGATATGTACCCTTGGGCTAATCCCGTGGTCGTAAGGAGACACAGGCTAGCTAATAAGCATAGAAATTTACGCATCGTGCTAAGGAATTAGGTTAAAGGAATAAGGTGTGCACCTATCAATTGGAAAACTACAACCTTTCCGATTACTAACCAACTGCGGGACTGATCAAATCTTTAAAAATATCTATTTTCCGTAGCAGCCCCCTCTAATAGGTCTTCAATGACGGGAATTGCTGATTTTGTGAGCCTAACCTCCGCGATCTACCTACCCTCTTCTCAGATGATCCACGCCCAATATTGCCCATCCCCTAAAACAATATACAAACCACCGACCGTTAGCCTGGCTGTTTTGCCCATTCATTACACTACAAATCCTAGCAAATCCCCCCGCCTTCAGCGGAAGATCTGGAACCAAAAAGCGATACATTGTAGCGCTTGCCTGCGTGAGCGGTCATTGGAATTATGAACGATCAGGGGTGTGAGGGTATAGGGTACAGGGTGTAAGGATAGGGTGTGTAATCTGATAGGAAATCAGCCCGGCGTATGTTGAAAGATGAAAAT
>CAYVAP010000043.1:0-14389 GCA_964449365.1 uncultured Bacteroidia bacterium | reverse complement strand
CTCCAATGGCCGAATCCGTACAGGTCCAAAACCCCGTCCATATCCAACTGCCCGATGGCAGCCAGCGCGTCCTCGAATCCGGCGTGACCGGTTACGACATCGCCAAAGATATCTCCGAAGGCCTGGCCCGCAACGCGCTGGCCGTCGCCGTGAACGGGGAGACATGGGAACTCAACCGCCCCATCTACCACGACGCCAAGGTGGCCATCCTCACCTGGCGCGATCAGCAGGGCAAGGAGGCCATGTGGCACTCCTCGGCGCACATCCTGGCCGAGGCCCTGCAGGAGCTGTACCCCGGCATCAAGCTCGGCTTTGGCCCGCCCATCGAGCGGGGCTTTTACTACGACATCGACTTCGGCGACTACGAATTTGGGGCGCACGACTTCGAAAAGGTCGAGCAGAAATTCCTCGCACTGGCCAAAAGCGGCGAGACCTTCGAGCGCAAGGAAATCAGCAAGGTCGATGCCCTGGCTCACTACCAACAAGTGGGCAACCCCTACAAAGTCGAGCTGATCGAGGGGCTGGAAGACGGCGACATCACCTTTTACCACAGCGGCAACTTCGTCGACTTGTGCAAGGGCGGCCACATCCCCAACTCCAAGGTGATCAAGGCCGTGAAGCTGCTCAACACCGCCGGGGCCTACTGGCGCGGCAACGAAAACAACCCGCAGCTCACCCGCATCTACGCCATCTCCTTCCCCAAAAAGAAGGAGTTGGACGAGTACCTGGCGATGCTGGAAGAGGCCAAAAAGCGCGACCACCGCAAGATCGGCAAAGAACTGGGGCTGTTTACCTTCTCCGAAAGGGTGGGCCTGGGCCTGCCTCTGTGGCTGCCCAAGGGTGCGCGCCTGCGCGAGACCCTGATCGACTTCCTCAAAAAGGTGCAGGAAAATGTCGGCTACGAGCTGGTCATCTCGCCGCACATCGGCAGAAAGGAGCTGTACGTGACCTCGGGCCACTGGGACAAATACGGCGAGGACAGCTTTCAGCCCATCAACACCCCGCAGGAGGGCGAGCAGTTTTTGCTCAAGCCCATGAACTGCCCCCACCACTGTGAGATGTACGCCGCCCGGCCTCGCTCCTACCGCGAGCTGCCCCTGCGCCTGGCCGAGTTTGGCACCGTCTATCGCTACGAGCAGTCGGGCGAATTGCACGGCCTGACCCGGGTGCGGGGCTTCACCCAAGACGATGGTCACATCTTCTGCCGCCCCGATCAGGTCAAGGAAGAATTCAAAGCGGTGATCGACATCGTGCTTTACATCTGCCGCATCATCGGCTTTGAGTTTACCGCCCAAATTTCGGTGCGCGACCCCGAGACGCCTGAAAAATACATCGGCGATCCCGCCCTGTGGGACCGCGCCGAGAACGACATCCGCGAGGCGGCCGCCGAGATGAACCTCACTACCGTGGAGGTGGCGGGCGAAGCGGCTTTTTATGGCCCCAAGCTAGACTTCATGATCCGCGACGCGCTGTTTCGCGAGTGGCAGCTCGGCACCGTGCAAGTGGACTACAACCTGCCCCACCGCTTTGAGCTGGAGTACATCGGCGCCGACAACGAAAAGCACCGCCCGGTGATGATCCACCGTGCGCCCTTTGGGTCGCTGGAGCGCTTCGTGGCCGTACTGATCGAGCACACCGCCGGGGATTTCCCCCTCTGGCTGGCCCCCACCCAGGCCATCGTGCTGCCCATCGGCGAGACTTTCAACGCTTACGCCCAGCAGGTGGCGCAGGAGCTACGCGCGGCGGGCCTGCGCGCCGAGACCGACCTCCGCAACGAGAAAGTCGGCAAGAAAATTCGCGACGCGGAGGTAGGCAAGTACCCCTACATGCTGGTGGTGGGTGAAAAAGAAGTCGAAGCCCACGGCGTAGCCCCCCGTAAGCGCAAGGCAGGCGACCTGGGCAGCATGTCGGTGGCGGCGTTTGTGGCGCAGGTGAAAGAGGAGATCGAAGGGATGTTGGCGTAGGGGGATACAATCCTCCTGAGGGTTTCGTAGTCCCGGCGCTTATACACAACGCTTAGCTCTCCGACGTCTCCGCACGTCGGAGGGCCTAGTCTTCGGGATTCCGATCCCGTCGGCAGCTTAGGCCGATCGGAGTCGGCAAAACCAGGGCCGCTCGGGGTTCCTCCATGGGCGGACAGGCTGGAAACCCCGAGCAGCACCCGATGGCTCATGGATCGGCTAACATATAGGGCAAGTCCGATAGATGTGCATAAAGGGCAGGGTTTCGGAACCTCTAGGAGGGTTGCTGACCGACCACGATGAACCTTGGTCATGCGATGAACTGGCAAAATTACTGGCTGTTCCCCTCGAAACGTACCAAGAACATTTTGGCCAACCAGCTGTCCAAACCAGTATTAAGCGATTACCTTTGAGATTCTTCGTATTTGACCCCACCCAAAACGCCATCATCCAATGGAAAAAATAGCCGCATACCAAGCCGCCATTCTCGACCTCCTGCAAGAGTGCCACGAGACCTTTCCGCCGACGGATGGCATCGAAAACCAGTTGATCATCGACCGGGAGAACCACCACTACCTGTTCATGCCCGTAGGCTTCTTCCGCGATCGGCGCTTTTATGGGCCGCTGGTGCATTTCGATATCAAGGACGGGCAGATCTGGATTCAGGTCAACAACACCGAGATCGAGGTGGACAAAGCTCTGATGCGACGCGGCGTCCCCGAAGCGGACATCGAAATCGGCTTTCATCGCCCAGGCTTTCGGGAGCTGGCCCGAGAGATGCGGCGGGAGGGGTATAGCTGATGCCTGGCAGAAATCCTGTATCTTGCTGTATGACATAGCCAATTGTTAGCTCATATTTTGTTGCGAGATATTGAATTGAAAGGGGATCATACCATTTCTAATGGATTCACTGGAACTACTGGAGGCCATTCGCTTTGGCAATCGAGTCGCTGAGCACGAGCGCAAGGAGCTTGTGAACTATTTCGTCGAAACCTACCACTGGAGACGGCTCCTTCGCGGAGAGGTGGACATCATTTACGGTGCCAAAGGTTCGGGCAAGAGCGCCATCTATTTGTTGATGGATACGGTGAAGGAGATGTTCGAGGAAGAAGATCGCACGATTATTCTTCCCGCAGAAAACTACACCGGGACACCTGCTTTTCAGGTATTAGATGCCCAATCTTTACAGAAAGAAGGAGAAACCTTCTTAAATGATGACTTAGAAGCAAAGCTCCGCTTTATCTGGAAGTTGTACTTTGCCGCTCTCATTGCCGAAGATCTCAAGAGTCGGGGCATTCGGAACGGCGATATCGATCAGGTGATTCAGTATGTCGAGGAAGCGCAATTGATCCCTAAAGAAAAATCGCTCAAAAACGTGCTTCGCTCCGTGCTGGGGTTTTTTCGTAAAAACCACTTGAGGGATGCAAGCCTCGAAGTGCCTGGCTTTAGCGCCAAAATTGCGTTCCTGGAGCCTGATGCGGAGCAGCTACTGAAGGGGGTAAAGACGCCACAAGACTTACTTGAGTCTTTGGAAAAAGGCTTAGAGGAAATGGATTGGACTGTGTGGGTGACGCTAGATCGGCTGGATGTAGCCTTTGCCAGCTCCGAAGACCGTGCCCTTGAGCGGAGTGCGCTACGAGCTTTGTTCCGAGTGTATCTCGATTTCGCAGGTTTTGAACGCATTCGACTCAAGATTTTCCTCCGTAGCGACATTTGGAGGAAACTCATGAGCACCTCCTTTCGGGAGGCTAGCCACATCACACGGCATAGTACCCTCAAATGGGACCGCACCAATTTGCTGTCTTTGATCATCAAACGCTTGGTGAGCAATGAGGGAATCATCGAAACCCTTGGGGAGGGAATAAGCAAGGAGGACGTTCTCACGGACCCTGCGCAACAAGAGGCCCTCTTTTATCGCATCTTCCCAGCCAAAATTGATCGACAGAAAACCCTCAACTGGGTCTTTAGCCGTATCGAAGATGGCAACGGGATCATCACCCCACGTGAGCTGATACATCTCTTAGAGGAGGCCAAGGTGCAACAACTGCTGATGGAAGAAATTGGGCATGGCAATGGAAAAAAGCGTAGCTTAATCTCTACGCAAGCGATCAAAGCTGCATTCGAGGAGGTGTCAAAGGCTCGCTTTCGGTACACCCTCTTGGCCGAAACAGACATCCTGCAAAAACGAGTCGTCGAGTTCAAGGAAAGAAAGGCCGAGCATTGTTTGGACTCTTTGTTGGAAATTTGGACAGACATGGATGCTGAAGATATCGTGAGCACTGCGGAGGAATTGGTAGAAATTGGCTTCTTTCAAAAGCGAAAAAACGGAGATCAAATTCGCTACTGGATACCGCATCTCTATCGACCTGCTCTGGAACTAGTACAAGGAACTGATTGTAAATGAGCGATGTGAAGCAAATAGAACGATTGATTGCCGCTAGGAAACTGGAGGAGGCTTTTACGCAAATGAAGGCGTTAGACCTCGATAGCCACTTTCAAAATACGCTTACCGTACTTCAAGCGCGTTGGAGTCTTCTAATGCGGCTTCAAAGGATGGGACTTATTTCAGCAAACGAGGAGTATCTGGAGGAAAATCGACTCACTGCGTTGCTTCTATCTACTTTAAGCGAGATAAGACAGTACTATCCTGAAAGTGTTCTTCCCCTTTCACCCAAACCCACCAAGACAAAAGCACCCAAAATAGTCCTTCTCTACTCTACTCAAGATCAGCCTCAAGCCAAACGATTCACTACGTTACTTCGCTCTTTACAGCGAAATGGACACCTGGGAGAATTACACAGCATTGAATTGACTTCGGAGCGATTAGACCAAACCACTTTTTTACCCAAGGAGAGTAACCATCCGGAGGTATCCATAATGCTGGTAAGCGCCAGTTCGGTTGATCTGTTACACCAAGCGATGAAGAAAGATACCGCAGAGGTCAACCAACTTCAAAGCCTCTTTATCGCCGTTCTCTTGGATGTAAATGTACCTTTTTGGGACTTGGAATCTGAAACAGCAGCCCTTCATATTCTCCCCAAGAACCAAAAGCCCGTAGCCCAGTGGAAGACAGCCGATGAAGCCTGGCTTGCGGTTATCAAAGGGTTGAAAGACCTGATCAAAGAAAGGTTTAACCCTAGGTCAGTGGACGTTAAGCAATAACTCACTTGGCCAGCACAAATCGCTGTGAATCACAACTTCCCTCATGCAAAAAACCGCCGCTTACCAAGCCGCCATTCTCGACCTCCTGCAAGAGTGCCACGAGACCTTTCCGCCGACGGATGGCATCGAAAACCAGTTGATCATCGACCGGGGGCTGGTGAAGCACTGTGTGCCAAAACCCTGTTCATGCCCGTAGGCTCCTTCCGCGATCTGCGCTTTTATGGGCCGTTGGTGCATTTCGATATCAAGGACGGGCAGATCTGGATTCAGGTCAACAACACCGAGATCGAGGTGGACAAAGCTCTGATGCGACGCGGCGTCCCCGAAGCGGACATCGAAATCGGCTTTCATCGCCCAGGCTTTCGGGAGCTGGCCCGAGAGATGCGGCGGGAGGGGTATAGCTGATTTCCTGGCAGAAATCCTGTATCTTGCTGTATGAAGCAGCTAGGACGCTATTCGCCAACCTGTGCAAGATGTTACTTGACCCATTTCTTTGGGGTAAAAAATGTGTGTCTCGCTAACCTCGCCTCACGACGCGAAGTCTATTTCCTCGGTGAAAACGGCGACGGCAAGACCCTGCTGCTACAGGGCATGTACCTGGCCCTGCGCTGGGGCTTTGTGCGCGACTTCACCCGCAAGGAGATCACGGGCAAACTGCTCGACCTGATGGACGGCGATCCAGCCCCGACTTTGCAGGCGCAAGACGCCACTGGCCAAGAGATCGGTAGCGACCACGCCGCGTACATGCAGCACGTCTATGCTTACGGGGTAGATCGCCTGCGTAGCACCGAGGATTTCGATCAGGTCGAGCAGTACGGTTGCATGAGCCTCTTTGACGCCGACCAATTGATGCGCAGCCCGATACGCTGGCTACAAACCCTTTATACCCAAGAGCTAGCTGCCAAAAGCGGTGAAGAAGAACCGCCGCACATTAGCCTTGACACCGTACGTCGCATGCTGCGGGAGTTGCTCGACGACGAAGAAAACGAGCTGGAGATCGAAGTCAGCAGCAAGGGGGTGCGCTTCATCGAGCGAGGCAGTGAAGCCGTGCGCTTTGAGCAGCTTTCGGCGGGCTACCGCAGCGTGATGACCTGGGTGGTCGATTTGCTGTCGCGCATGGTCGAGGAGCAAGCCACCCAAGGGCGCAGCATCCAGGGTACCGAAGACCTGATCGGTGTGGTGCTGGTCGATGAGGTGGGCCTGCACCTGCACCCCAAATGGGAGTACCACATCGTGGGGAAGCTGCGCAAGTGGTTCCCCCAAGTGCAGTTTTTCTTTACTACCCATAGCCCTATGCTGATTTTAGGCGCATCGGCTGATGCGGTCATTTACAAGGTCTATCGCGAAGAAGGGGCCATCCGGGTGAGCGAGCCGATCAGCGAGTTTCAGCACCTGATGCCGAATGGACTGGTAACCTCGCCGCTGTTTGGCTTGGAAAGCATGCGGCCCAAGGCGTTTGCCGACAAGGGCGGTACCCAGGACGACATCGTCGCGGATGATTACATCACCCAGCAGGTGAGGAAAGTGATTCAGAAGCGACTGCAAGCCTCGCCAGGTACCGTGGGCGAAGCGGATATCCTTGCCTGGGTAGAGGAAGAATTGGCCAAATACGATGCGGAGGAATGATTCGGGTCCATAAGCCAGTCGAGCCGCCCGCGCATTTGCGTAGCGAACAGGTGGAACGCGCCTTCGCCGAAATGATCGCGACCGGACAGTACCTTGACAAGCACCACAGCCAATACAAGGGCGCCGAAGTACGAGCCGCTCTGCGGGCATGCTACCACAACAAGTGCGCTTATTGCGAAAAAGACCTCCGGGACCACGACCAACCCATCGACCATTATCGCCCCAAGGCGCGCCGCCGTCAGGAGAAAGGCGATCCACTGGTGGCAGCAGATATTGGCTACTTTTGGCTGGCCTTTAGTTGGGACAACTTGCAACTGGTGTGCAATCAGTGCAATCGATCCAAAAGTACATATTTCAAAATCATCGGCATCGCTGCCTCCTACCAAGGAGAAGCCCTGGCTGAGTTGCACCTCATCAGCACTACCTACGACCAGCAGGAAAACCCCTGCTCATCAATCCAGCCATCGAGCCAGATCCCGAAGCGTTGTTACAGTTTCATCCCGATGGCCGCCTCACAGCTACCGACCCTCGCATGGCCTACACCTTGGCGCTCACCACGGCTGGTCAGCGGCAGCAGTTGGTGGATGCGCGCCGGGAAGTGCTTAACAAATACCGAGATCGGCTACACACGGCTTTCAACCAGTGCGTGGCAAGGATGATTTCACAGGCCGTGCTCAGGGATCGCTTCAGTCAGGTCTTTCAGGACATTCAGGACCAAACTCAGCCTGATCGGCCATTTTCTGCCTGGCACCGCTACCTGCTACGCGCCCATCAGGAGGTTTTTGCCATGACAGATGCCTCTCCGCCGTTTGGTCAACTGTTCGCAAAGTGGCTTGCTGAAGCTATGCCGAAGCCATGAGACGCGACTCACCAACCCTTTTGTTTGTACCTTAGTGAGGCTCAAAGAATAACTTCCCCCTTTTGTTTCACGCAGAGGCGCAGAGTAAAAATTTGATAAACAGGGAGTTGTATTTCTTTGCCTAAAATGGAAAAAGGGAGGTTATTTTTCGACTGTTGCTTAATTGAAAGAAAATATAGCCGCTTGTCGCGGCCACTGAGTGAGCCAATATGAACGATAGGTAAACGCTGTGCCTGACCACCTTATTCCCTTATACCCCTGACTGTTCATGTAGGTGAGGCACGGATAAAAACAAGCAGCCCCCACAGGCTAAAAAACCTGTGGGGGCTACTTGATTCCGCAGCGGGTAGTTCCGGGCGCACTTAGCGGCGCACCACAAAGCTCGCCATGGAGCGGCGGCCATCTGCCTGCGTGAGCCGCAGCACATACATCCCCTCGGCCAGCCCCGAGGTGTCCAGCGTCAGCGTCGCATTCTCAGGCGCGATGGTCTGCTGCTTCAGCACTGCCTGCCCTACGGCATTGTAGCAGGTCACTTCGAGCTGACTCCCCACGGCTACACCTGGCAGCAAGTTGATCATCAACTGCCCAGCAGTAGGATTGGGGTATACCCTTCCCAGGATGCCGCTACCCTGGCGCAGCACCTCTACCACTTGGGAGTAGCTGATGCTCCCGTCTAGGTCGCGCGTCATGAGGCGGTAATAGCTGCGCCCCGACAGCGGCTGGGCATCCGTCAGTTGATAAGACCGAGCCTCACGGCTATATCCTGCGGCCGGAGTGCTGCCGATGGGGGCGAAGGTCTCGCCGTCGGCAGAGCGCTGTACGAAGAAACGGTCGGTATTTTCCTCGCTTTGCGTCTCCCAGGCGAGATCTACCACCTCCGCTCGCGATACCGCGTCGAACTGAGTCAGCTCTACCGGGAAGGAGGATATCGAGCGCGGCTCGATGTTCTCAAAGTACACCACTCCATCGTTGAAGTCGTGGTTGCCAGGGGTGAGGTCAAAGGTCCCGATGTAGGCCCCGGGGATGATGTCGCCATTGCGATCCCTGACGCGGAAGAGGCGGGCACCCAAGTAGCGAGGAAAACCGGAAGGTGTAATGCTGCCATTGCCTGTGGTATTGCGTGGGCCGATGCGCACCCGAAAATCGCCCGATACCGCAGGCAGAGAAATCTGAGCAAATTCATCGTAAGTGTTGCCGCCAGTACGGGTCATGGGAAACAGGCGCTGTGCTTGTACCTCCCCGTTGGCCAGGGCCGTGGCCGCCCGAAAATCGAAGCCACCTACCACATTGTCGCTGCCGTCCCAGAAAGAGACGTCAATGGGAAAATTGCCAACGGCAAACTGCGCGTAGATGAAAATGCCACGGATGGGTTGCGTCCCATCGGCCTGCCCCCACAGCTCAGACACCACGATGTCTTCTCCATAGGGAAAGGAAGGATTGTTGAGATCTGCCGCCGTCGGATACTCCCCGGGCCAAGGAGCCGAGGCAGGAATGCGCGTCTGGAAGCCGAAGAGGTCCAGAATGTTTTGAAACGATAGCTCATTGCCGCCTTCGGGCCTTCGCTGATAGGCGCCAGCCAGGGTGAGGGTTTCGCGCCCTCCGTTGGAAGCGACTGTGAGCGAAGAGAAGCGCGTGCCCTTTGAGCCCGTGTTTTCGATGAACCGTACCAGCAAATCGTAGCTGGCACCCGGCGCGATGCGCAGCGGCAAGGCATCGTCCTCGCCATTGGGCAAATCAAACAGCGTCGTGTCGGCTATGTCTAGCTCCGTGATGATCAGCGCGCGTGAGCCAGGATTCGAGAGGCGCAGGTTGGCGGTATCTTTGTAGTTGTAAGTGTTGCCACCGCCTACAGGATCATCGATGCGCTGAAAGGTCATCCAATCCGACCAAGGAAAGCCTTGGTCCGTACCAGGGTAGGTGACCGAGAGGCCCAGCTCCATGTTCCCTCCCGACAGCTCCACGTTGCGCACCAAGAACACGGCATCTTGAAAGTCGGGGCTGCTACCCTCCGCTTCGAAGGCCACCACGTAGGTATTTGCTTGACCTGGCACCGGATAAATCCGCGCATGGTGAGGCAGGCTGCCAGCAAAGGTGTTGAGGCCATCTTCGAGGTACACCGCGCGGTCGCTCAAATCGGGCCAGCGGGTGGAGAAGCCAAAGTCGGGCGTAGATGGATTAAAAGTATACGTCCGCCCTCCCGAAAAATTCATGCTCTGCCCGTTGGGTGCCGGACTGTTGGAGAGGGTAAAAAACTCCTGATTGGCTGTGGGATTGTTCATTTCGTACCAGGAGAGGCCCACCACAGGATCAGAGCCCGTCGGCCCATATACCGAAATCAGCTCTACATTGACCGGGTTGTTCAGGTCAGCCTGGCGAAAAAGCGTTTCTCCCAATTCATCCCCCAGCACCTCAGCCGTTTGCTGGGCAGGTGCACTGTGAATGACCGCCGTGGCAGGGTCGTCGTCCCCTACTTCGATCAGGCCTGTGCCTAGGTAGGCGTCGAGCACCCACTGCAAGGAGGGTTCGCCATTGGTCCCCAAGCCACGCAGGGTAGTAGAGCGGGGCGTTACGCTCGGGTCAGAGGTAGAGACCACCAAGCTGGCAATCTTGGGGCCTGCGCTCGTGGGCGTCAGGGTCACGTTGAGCACCACGGGGCTATCAGGCGGCAGGCTACTGAGGCTACTGGGAGTAAAGGCAAACTCTGCCGCATCAGGGCCGCCTAGTCCCAGGGTCAGGCCCGTGATGGTTCCGCGCCCCTTGTTGACCAGGGTCACAGGAAAGGAGGCACTGCTAGTCCCGACTGCTTGATCGATGATGAGCTCTTCCGGCGTAAGCGACAGCACTGGCGCAGGCAGATTGGGGCGGAGCAGCACGATTTCATTGCGCCCAAAATCGGAGACGTACAGGTTGCCCGTGAGGGTATCTTCCACCACATCCAGCGGATCCTGAAAGCCGGTCAAGCCCGGAATACCGATGCGGCTGGTACTGATGTCGCCGTTGGCACCGTCTGGCACCAGGGTGATCAGGTCGCTGCCGCCGCTGTAGCGACAGACCAGCATGGCCCCCTGCAGATTGCCTGCGTGGGCCAGGCTGCGATATTCGATCACGCCATTGGGCGAGATGCCGAATTGGAAGTCAAAAGCCGCCCCCCGGTAGTTGGGGTCAGGCCCTACGCCCGCGCCATAAGTGTTGACATCCACTGCGCCGCGATTCAAAATGTACTCGCCCCGCAAGGGGTTGGGATGGCCATAGTAGCCCAAAGGGGTGCTCGGGTCGATGCGAAAGAGCCAGTCGCGCTGGGTATTGTTGGGGCCCACGTCGGGCACCTGCGGAAATCCCGCTGCGTAGAGGTATTCGGTGCCGTCGGGGCGGCGCATGCCGTCCACTGAAGCGGGGCTGTTGCTCCCCCCGGCCGTGCCGTTGGTAGGGATGTAGAGCTGTCCATTGCTGTGCCACACCAGGTCGTAGGCATTGCGTACTCCGGAGGCATAGATGGTCAGCGGCGCGTCGACGTAATAGGGGTTGTAGGTACCATCCGACATGGTAGGCGAATTGACATCCACAGTGTCGATCACGTTGGGATTCATAGAGGTCTGCACGTCGAGGGGCAAGGTGGCAGGCAGCAGCGAGAGGTCGAGGCGCAGACAGGCGGCTGACAAGAGTCGCTCGGGGCGATTGCCCCAGGCTCCGTCGGCCCGGCCCCCGGCGCTGTTGCTACCCTGATTGAAGTAGATCACGGTGGGCTCGCCCGGGCGGAAGACCATGCTGTTGGTGAGGTGGTCGCGAATCGAGCGCGGCAGATTGGTTACCAGCAACTCTTCGATTTCCAGGTCAGCTCCGGTAAGACGCGAGATGCGCCCATCCCAGGCAGGGGCATTATTGAGGCCACTGCTACAGTGCGATACATAGGCGATCAGGTTGCTGGCCGTGGCCGCCGGATCGAATACCAGCCCGATGGCGGTGCGGCTGTTGCCATAAGCTGACTGCCAGGCAGACAGCACTTCCTCATTGGCCAGGGTGCCATCCACGTTGATGTCCCAGCGATAGATGTCTCCTCCTATGGTCAGGCCGTAGAGCTTGTTATCTGGCCCCAAAGTGAGGGTGGTATACCGCTCATTGGCTTTGACGACCCCCGCGTTTTGAAACGATACCTGCGAGAGGTCGAGGTTGTTGCCGCCGCCGTTGTTGCCAGAGTTGACCTGAGTGCCCGTGCGAAAATGCACGGTGTGAGGCAGCAGGGCCTCGCCTGCCAGATCGGTTACCCCGTCGATCACCAGGCGATACCAGGTGTTGGCGTTGAGAAAGCCTATCGGGGAGAGGTTGATCGCATCGCCGCCCCCAGTGCCGTTGACCGTGGCCGTGATCGATGCCCCATTGGGCGCATCAGGGTTGGCTACTTCGAAGAGCCGTACCGTGCTGTTGTTGATAGAGTTGTTGTCGAGGCTGGTGGCACTCGTAGGGCCAGGGTTGGGCAGAAAAATGCTGTTGGCTGAGATGGTGGGGTTGAGGAACACGTTGGTTTCCCCGTCGTTGGGCGTGGTCCCCAGCACCAGGGGCGTTCGCACCCCGCAGACCTCCTCGATCATGAGGGCTTGCAGGTAGGTATTCACCCCGTTGTCGGCATCTACGGTGAGGCGACCATCTGTCACCACCACCGAGGCGGTGGTGTTGCGTACGCCGAGGGCCCCCACCGGGACAGAAAAATCGAGCAGGGTTTGGCCCTCCACCCGCAGGGCATGGGTGGTGGCGATACTCGTTTCGAAGACTGGACTGCCGGCTTGCAGCGACACCTGGTAGGTACCATTGGGCAAGGCAATCTCCCAGGTGCCATTTTGCGCACCTGCCTGGGCTGGCACATCGCCGGGGCGCATGGCCACGTAGGTTTCGCGGATGAGGTTTACGTCCGGGCTTGGCGCAGCATTAGTCGCCGCTGAGGCCATCGATACGGGTGCGCCACTCACCGGATCGACCCAGCCAAAATCTGTACCCCCCTGGGGGCCGTAAGGCGCGCCCGTATCTGGCAAAAAGCCGGGGTAGACTGACGACGCCGCATCGGCAAAGTTGATTCGGTAGTTCACCGGCTGGCGCGGTGTGATCACGATGGTCACGATCTTGGTATTGTTGCCGCCTAGCGCGTCGATGGTCAGTACGTTGTCGGTTACCTCGATCAGGCAGCCACCCGTAGCAAAGCTGGGCTGTCCTCCACCGAAGGTATTGAAATCCATGATCTGTATCCCTTCTGCGCGAATAATGTGGTAGCTATCGTTGTTAGAATTATCGCCCACGGTCACCTCCACTTCGTAAAAGCCATTGGGCAGGTCGAAGAGCCAGGTGCCATCCTGTGCGCTTGAGTTTACGTCCGAGTACTGCATGTGCATCAGGGTCTCGGTGAGCACATCGACGTCGGGATTGGGGTTGCGGTTGCGGCCTCGTACACTGATATCCACCGGGGTCGTCAGGTCGGCCGGGTCTACCCAGCCGTAGGTGAGGCCATTGCCACGTGGACCGTAGGGGAGACCCTCATCGGTTTCCCAGCCAGTAGGCGGAGAGGTCCCATCGGAAAAGTTGATCTGATAAGGTTGTGCCAAAGCTGAGAGGGGCAAGAGTAAGCCTAGCCATAGCCAGACTCTGAGGGGGAGGGAGTACATAGGTTGCATGAAATTGAGATAAATGCCGCGCAAGCAATTTTTCAGCCTGATGGTAAATTGTGGTAAAAGAAAAGTTAGCACGGGGGAAATAAATCCCGGCCAGAGGCGGTACAGGGATATTTAGGATGGCTAATTGGTTGCACGGGGTTGAATATTAGCGGTTTATCATGCACATTGACAGCCGGAAGCGTACAGGATTTCGTCTGCGATTGTGGGTATAAAACACTAGTGCCTTCGGAATTAAGGAATTAACCATTCGAAATTCGCATAGAATCTTGACCAGAAGCACTCACCTATATGAACGGTCAGGGGTATGAGAGAATAAGAGAATAAGGTGGTCAGGTACAGCACTTACCTACCGTTCCTCTTGGCTTACTCAGTGGCCGCGCCGAGCGTCCAGGTTTACTTTCAATTGCGAATTACTGATTACGAACTTCGAATGCGAAGAACCAGCTATATGCCACATCGTATAGATTCTATCTCTTACCCGGAGCTGTGCGCCTGATTAGAGAAAAGAGATGAAGCAAGGAGAGTGAGTCGAATCTAGGAGCTCGCCTTAGATTCATATACAAATGTAAGGAAGGTGGGTAAATAATACAGAAAAGTGTGCTCAACTGTGTAAGATATGGTCTGTTTGGTCAATTAGGTAGCACTTTCAGTAGAATAGGGATGAATGGGACTGATAGCCTTTCGAAGTTTAAAATTTCTACGGCGGAGTATTTCACTTATTTGAGCGATCAGCGGTGTAAGGAATACGGGATACTGGCCTATACTCTGGGATTGCACCCGCGGGGCCACTCCACAGTCCATGAAATGACGTCGAGCAGGATGGCGAAGCGAAAAACGCGTTCTACTTTTATTTCTCTTACAGCCCTTATGCCCCTTTCATGTAGGCGAAGCCAGACCCACATTATGGGTGCACAACAACAAAAAAGGCCATTGAAGGTACCTGATCATTCCGTTTGCGAGGGCTGGTTTCTGCGGCTCTTTTCACCCCGTAGCCCCCTCTCAGGGGGCCTTCGAACCGGGTTGAGCTTTGCTTAACTGAAGGAGAGATCCCTCCGGAGGGGAACCTAGTGCTCTGTCAAGTTGAAAATGATGGGTAAGCGGTCGCAGATTTTTTCGCAGATCAA
>CAYVAP010000042.1:8029-14402 GCA_964449365.1 uncultured Bacteroidia bacterium | reverse complement strand
TAAGTTGGCCTTCTTCGCTTGAGAATAGGAGGTCGAGAGATTGAGAGATTGAGAGGTCGAGAGATTGAGAGATTAAGAGTAGGAGACTGCACGTCCCAAAGTCTCACCATCAAGCCCATCGACTCATGAAGAAGTCCCAGCTCCGCTTCCGCTATCCACTGATCGTCGCCGCCTCGCTGCTGTGCCTGGGTCTGACGATTTTTACCCTACGATCGCCCCCATTGGGAGAGCAGCCTTCCGCTCTCCCCTTGGAGCGCCCGGCTGAGCTAGTCATTGGTTTCGCGGTTGAAAGTAATTTTAGCCGCTTGTGCGGCCACTGAGTGAGCCAATATGTGGGGGGCTGGCCAAAGTGCCTGATACCCTTATACCTTATTCCCTTATACCCCTAGCCGTTCATATAGGTGAGTTCAAGGTTGAAGGTTAAAAGCAAATATAGCCGCTGGGCACGGCCACTGAGTGAGCCAATATGGAGGGGCTGACCAAAGTGCCTGAATACCTTATTCCCTTATACCCCTGACCGTTCATATAGGTGAGTAGATCGGGCGGCAGGAATGATCGAGGATTCCCTCTCCTTGCGTCGCACCAACCACGCGACGACGGAGCGTACACTTGAGCCTTCCCCGCGCCCTACTCCGTGATATCATCCCCCTCACGCATCCTTCCCCTTGCTCAGAGCCGTCCCAGCAACTCTTCCTTTTTGGTTTCATATTCCAGCAGCGAGAGCTTGCCATCGTTGTATCGGTCGTAGAGCATGTCGATGGTGCGCATGATCTCGTCGCGCAAGGTGAGCCAATCGCGCTCCGAGTCGGAGTAGCCCTCGTAGGTACGCTCGACCAATTGCTCCGCTTTGGGATCATGACTGGCCATACGCTCCATCAGGCGCTGCAAGGTGCTGGCCACCTGTTCGTTTTTCACCGAAAACTGATGTGGGACAAACTGGCCCTGCTGATTGGCAAACACCGTCATCTTGCTGCCCTTGACCTGAACCTCACGTACGTCTTCCAACAAAAAACTGCCCCCCTGATAGTACGCCTGGTCTTGGGTGAAAAGCAGCATCCCATCCCCCAAAAACCCTGAGAAATAATGCATGGCAATCACATCGTTAGGGCTGGCGATGCGCTGATCCTTGATCAGTAGCTTGCCGAGCTTTACAGCCGGCAGGGTGGGAAACTTGTACAGGCCATTTTGTTCGTCCTGCGGGAATTTGTCTTTGAGGAAGTCGGCGTACATAACGATGGGCGATAGAGATGGCTCCTGGATTCGACCCGGGGCGTGATCCGGCAAGGGGCAGCGTGGGCCTCGCGATATTCGAATTAATGAATAATCTCCTCCAACGCAGGCTTGAGCTTGGGGTACTTGAAGGAATAGCCTGCCGCTTGCAACTTTTGGGGGATGACGAGCTGACCGCCCCAAAACAACACACTTTGCTCGCCGAAGAGTAGATCCAAAGCAAATTTAGGGATGGTCCAGGGATCCCAGACCTTCATCACTTGGGCCAACTGTTGGGAAAATTGCGCTTGGGTGATCGACTCAGGAGCCGCCAGATTAAATGGCCCCTCTGCTGTTTCGGTATCGACCAAGAATCGGATGGCCCCCACGACGTCATCGACGTGAATCCAGGGATAACCCTGTTTCCCGTGGGCAAATTTTCCGCCCAGGTAAAAGCGATAGATCGGCTCGATCTTTTCCATCAGGCCGCCATCTTGGCCTAGCACCAGGCCGATGCGTGGAATCACCGTGCGGCAATCAGCTTTTTGGGCTTCGGCTTCCCACTCTTTGCCTACGTCTGCCAAAAAATCCTGGCCCGCAGAGGCGCTTTCGTCCACCGGAGCCTCATTTTCTACCCCGTAGATCCCCACAGCCGAGGCCGAGACGAAAACCGACGGCGGATTGGGGCTGTGGTTGACGTAGTCTACGCAGGCCCGGGTCGCATCCACCCGGCTCTGACGAATCTTACGCTTGTATCCCTCGGTCCACTTGTTGCCAGCGATGCTAGCCCCCGCCAAATTGATCACCACATCGTAGAGTCCAACCCCCATGGGCATGCGCTTGCCGTCCCACTTCAGGTAGGTCAGGTAGCGATGGGAGCTGCTCTTTTTGCTGCGCGAAAGAATCGCCACCTCGTGCTCGTCCTGGAGCAAGGAGCGCACCAGATGGGTACCAATAAAACCGGAGCCACCGGTGATGAGATATTTCATGAAATCGATTGCGTTTGGGGCAAAAACCTGATTCTTTCCCACCAACTGACCCGGCAGCCCGAAAGTTTGGCCGATTTACTCTCGTAGCGAGCTTTGCACCCGGATTTCGCTGTGGAGGGTGCGATGCACCGGACAGCGGTCGGCAATTTCCAGCAGGCGTTGCCGCTGGGTGTGGTCGAGGTCGCCCTCGATCTCGATCACCCGGTCGATGTGGTCGAGCTTGGTGTCCCCATGCTCAGACTGTCCCTGATCGGCGGGATAGTCCTTGTAGTGCTCCAAGTGTACGCGCACCTCCTTCAGGGGCCAGCCCTTGCGGTCAGCATACATCCGCAAGGTCGTGCTGGTGCAGGCTCCCAGGCCCGCGAGCAACAGGTCGTAAGGGCTAGGGCCAAGGTCGTCGCCACCCACTTCGGCGGGCTCATCGGCTAGTAGGGTGTGCTGCCCGGTGCGAATGTCGGTAGTATAGCCTACCGGACCGGTGCGCACTGCTGCTTGTCGATCAGTGGTCAGGGGCGCCCCTTCGGACAAATCGAGGTAGCGCGTAGCCCACTGCCCGATCATGCGCCCAGTGTAGAGGGCGTCGCCTTTTTTCATCAGCATATGATCGGCCTGATCCAGCGATAGAATGCTCTTGGGGTGGCGCGCCGCTTGATAGATCTCGCGGGCATTCTCGTCTCCTACCGTCTGATCTTGGGGTGAATGGAGAATGAGCAGGGCCTTTTTGAGCTTAGCGATGTTCTCGCCCAGGTCGGTGGTGTCCAGATCTTCGAGAAATTGCCTGCGCAGTACGAAGGGACGCCCGGCAATCTCTACCTTGGCCTCGCCTTCGGCGTGGATGCGCGCTTCCAGGGTCGCAAATAGCTGCTTGATGTGGGCTGGCTGGGCCGGGGCGCCTACCGTCGCAATGGCCTGCACCGAGTCGATGCTACCTCCTGCCAGCAAAACCGCAGCGCCGCCTAGCGAATGGCCCACCAGCAGCCGGGGAGCCTCGTGTTCGGCAGCCAAATACGCAGCCGCAGCGTAGATGTCCTGCACGTTGGTGGAAAAATTGCTATCGAAAAACGCGC
The DNA here is from genome assembly GCA_964449365.1 of uncultured Bacteroidia bacterium. GTDB lineage: Bacteria > Bacteroidota > Bacteroidia > J057 > J057 > CAYVAP01. The sequence continues at coordinate 11,137 of CAYVAP010000042.1, read as the reverse complement.
CGTCGCTTTCGCCCAAACCCGAGAAGTCGAACCGCAGCACGGCAAAGCCCTCCATGGTCAGCGCCTGACTGATGTTGCGGGCACCGCGTAGGTTTTTGCCGCAGGTAAAGCAGTGCGCAAAAATGGCAAAGGCGCGCGGGCGCTCGCCAAGGGGAAGGTCTAGCTTGGCCGCGAGCTGCAAGCCCGCCTGATTGGGAAAGGTGAGGTCGATTGATTTCATGCCTTGGAAGTCAGTAGAGAAAAATGGCTCATTTTCCTTCAAGCCTACGCATTTGGGCGGCCTATGTCAATGACTCCCAGGCAAAACGTGGGCAAAACCGGGTCTCTGTCGCCCCTATGACCAGAGCTGGGGCTTTTTATCCCAAAAAAAGGGAAGCGAAAAGATCTTCGCTCCCCCTGTAGTAAGTCGGTTCATCTGATGGTATAACGCCGCCACGCGTGAAAGGCTGCCTGAGAAGAGAAAAATTCTTTGCTTCTCAATGATTCACGGCCCACAGCACGATGTTGGTGCCCATTTGCAGGGCCTGCTGTCGCAGCTCCTCGGGGTCGCTGTGTACCGCCTGATCTTCCCAGCCATCGCCGAGGTCGCATTCTACGGTATAATAACACACCACGCGATTTTCCCACACTAAGGCGAGCCCTTCAGGCGGCTTGCCGTCGTGCTCGTGGATTTTGGGCAGCCCTTGATCGAACGAGTAGTGCGCTTGATAGATCTCATGCGAAAAAGGTAGCGCCTGAAACTCTAGCTCAGGAAAAACCTTCTTCATCTCACGACGAATGTACTGATCCATGCCATAGTTGTCGTCGATGTGAAGGAAGCCACCCGAAATGAGATAGGTTCGCAGGTTGCGCGCCTCCTGGTCGGAGAAAGTTACGTTGCCGTGCCCGGTCATGTACACATAGGGATACTGAAAAATTTGCGAGCCACCCGGCTCGACCGTCTCGGGCTGCTCCGCGATGCGGGTATTGGTATGTTGATTGATATAGCGCACCAGGTTGGGAAGCGAGGTAGGATTGGCGTACCAATCGCCACCGCCTTCATACTTGAGCTTGCCGATCTTGAAGTGGGCTTCGGGGGCTTGACCCTGGAGATAGGGCATGGCTAGCAGGCCCATGAGAAACAAAAAGACTGGTTTCATTGCGTATTGGTAAGGGTAAAGATCATATTTGATTAAAACGAGCCTGCAGCAGAGAGAGTTTTAGGCAGAAACCTCCCAGGCTAGCATCACCGCCAGGCCCTGCTCGATCAGGTGGTCGACAGCAACGGATGGCTCGGGATGAAAGGCATTTTGCGCACGCTGAGCCAAAACGACCGATATCGCCCCACTTTGGTGGCCCAGGGCCCGCCCCAGGGCCATGATAGCAGCGGTTTCCATCTCTAGGTTGAGAACCCGCAAGCCGTCAAAAGCCACCTCGCGCAACCCGGGGATCAGCTCAGGCATCCCCAGAGGTACCCGGCCCAAGTCTCTGCCTTGCGGCCCATAAAAGCCCGCCGCAGTGAAAGTAATCCCTGGCAGGATATCCGGAAACCGCTCCGCCAGGAGCGCGTCCAGGTCCTCATCGCATTGGCTAGCGTACCAGCGCGGAGGATGCGGATGCAGGGTCGAGGTGAGTCGCCCCAAGGTTGCCTGCAGGGCCTGCACCGCCGCAGGCAGCTTGCCAGAGGGCTGATAGTAGCTCATCAGGCCATCGCCACCGATGGCATAGCGGCTGTGTATCAGACTACCAACCGGAATATCTCCGTGTAGGCCGCCGCAAGTGCCCAGCCGCAGCGCCTTGAGCTTACGCAGGGTGGAGCAAAATTGCTGCTTTTCCCAATCATAATTGACCAGGGCATCCAATTCGGTCCAGACGATGTCGATGTTATCGGTACCAATGCCCGAGGACAGCACGGTGAGGCGCTGTTGCTCCTTCCAGCCAGTGATGCTACGAAACTCACGGTGCTGCCTGGTCGACTCTACCCGTTCAAAGTGCGACGCGACTTGGTCCACCCGCCTCGGATCTCCCACCAAAATTACCTTCTCGGCGATCTCATCACGGTGCAGATGCAGGTGATAGATCGAGCCATCAGCGTTGCGAATCAGGTCAGCAGCCGACATAGTGGTATAGAATTAGCAAACAGAATAAAAAAGTCGGATCGGCACAACCATTTATTGCTTCGTAAGAAGTCGGCCCGATCTGTATCGAACCTAGGCCGAAAATGATTCGTTTACAAAATATGACCAACACTTGTTCGTCTTTCTACTTTGAATCCACCTTTCTGGGGACCAATCGATTAGAGTCAAAAATATCTGAGTCCAAAGGTGACCTTCTGCCAGCTTTAGCGTCGAACTAAGCAACAGAAGGTTCTACCAAAAGGTCTTACCGACCAGTCCCGTCGATGGAGCCAACAACCTGTGGCCTGATATTACGTAGGGAAATGCTTGGATTAAGCTGATTTCCTTATAATTTTAGCTCATCTTGTAGCCTTTTGTAGAACCAGCACCTTATCCAATCGTTTATTTCAGTTCACTTTTTTTAGCCGCGATACATGAGACAGCTCAAGATTAGTAAGCAGATTACCAACCGAGAATCGCAATCTCTGGACAAGTACCTCCAGGAAATCGGTAAGGTAGAACTGCTTACGCCTGATGAAGAGGTAGAACTGGCCCGTCGCATTAAGCAAGGGGATCAGGTCGCATTGGAGAAACTGACCAAGGCAAATTTGCGCTTTGTGGTGTCGGTAGCCAAGCAGTATCAGAACCAAGGGCTGTCGTTGGGCGATTTGATTAATGAAGGCAACCTCGGTTTGATCAAAGCCGCCAAGCGCTTTGACGAAACCCGTGGTTTCAAATTCATCTCCTACGCCGTATGGTGGATTCGTCAATCTATCCTGCAAGCACTGGCCGAGCAATCGCGCATCGTGCGTCTACCCCTCAATCGGGTAGGAGCCCTCAACAAAATCGGTAAGGCTTTTTCCAAGCTAGAGCAGGCATTCGAGCGCGAGCCTTCGCCCGAAGAAATTTCAGAGGTGCTCGAAAACATGAGCGAGGATGAAATCTCTGATACCCTCAAGATTTCTGGCCGCCACGTTTCCGTAGATGCTCCCTTCGTACAGGGCGAAGAAAA
>CAYVAP010000042.1:0-8019 GCA_964449365.1 uncultured Bacteroidia bacterium | reverse complement strand
TGACAACGAGCTGCTCACCGCATCGCTCAGTAAGGAAGTAGAGCGCGCACTCAGTACCCTCACCCAGCGCGAAGCGGAGGTCATTCGACTGTACTTTGGCATTGGCGTCGAGCACAGCCTCACCCTCGAAGAGATCGGCGAAAAATTTGACCTCACCCGTGAGCGGGTCCGCCAAATCAAAGAAAAAGCCATTCGTCGCCTGCGCCACACCTCGCGCAGCAAGGGCATCAAAGCATACTTAGGCTAGGGGGCGAGACTCTCATCGCCCTGGCATAGCATCAAAGCGGCTGTTTCCTGCGAGGAGACAGCCGCTTTTTTCTCCTCTCTACCCTACTCCTGGATGACCCCTCGCAAAAGGGCTCCGATCAATTGATTTTCCAGCTCGATAGGAGGATAGTGCTGATATCTGGCGTGCCAGGCATAGAGCGAGCGCAGGGTCGATAGCAGCGTAAACATGGCCAGCTCCACGTCGAGCGGTTTGAAGGCTCCCCCTTCGATTCCTTCCTGGAGGATTTGGCGAAAGCCTTGCTCATAGCTGTCCCGCATGCGTAAAAACGCTGCTCTCGCTTCGGGCGCCAGGTGAGTCCACTCGCTGATTACCAGTGCGATAGCATCAGGATATTGCACCGTCAGGGCAACGTGCAGGCGAATGAGCTGCTCCAGCTTGGCCTGAGGCCCAAGCGAGGTGCCCAGCACCGCCGCCATGCCCGCCTCAAAGGCGCGACCAATGCCCAGCAAAAGCTCCGCAAGAATGGCCTGCTTGGAGCTGATGTGGTTGTAAAGGCTCGGCGCTGCTTCCATGCCTACCGCTTGGGCAATGGCCCTGAGCGAAGTGCCCCGGTACCCCTGCTTGCGAAACAGCCGGGCGGCTGCGTCCAGTATTTCTTGTTTTCTGCTCACCTAAAGGCCATCGGGTATACGGTGCAGTTTGGCCGGAAATACTTCTGTCGACAGAAGGGACAGGATGGACCGAATCAACAGTTGGGCCTATTTCGAATCATCGAGTTTCACTGCGCCTCCGGCTCTCTGGCCACCACCTTGATCAGATCCTTAACCCGTACCACTTTTTGGCGCAGCTCGTCGCGGTCCTTGTCGAGCAGGGTCACGTGGCCCATTTTGCGGAAGGGGCGCGTCTCGGCTTTGCCGTAGAGGTGCGGATAGACCCCCCCGATGCTGAGGGCTTCTTCGAGGCCCCGGTAAAGGGTCGGCCCGCGAAAGCCATCTTCGCCCAGCAGATTGACCATGGCAGCGGGAAGCTTTTGCTCGGGATTGCCCAGCGGCAAGCCCAAAATGGCCCGCAAATGCTGCTCGTACTGCGAGGTGAGGCAGGCGCGGATGGTGTGATGCCCCGAATTGTGAGGGCGCGGCGCGACCTCGTTGATCAGCAGTTGCCCGCCAGGGGCTACGAACATCTCCACCGCCATGATGCCCACATAGTCGAGCTGATGGGCCAGCTTGGTGGCCCGCTCCTGGGCCTGCACTCCCTGCACAACCGACATTTCCGCCGGAGCAAACAGATACTCTACGAGGTTGTGCTCAGGATGAAAGACCATTTCCACCACCGGAAAGGTGGCCGTATCGCCCTGCGGATTGCGGCCCACCAGCACCGCGATTTCTTTTTCGAAAGGCACCAGCTTTTCCACCAGTCCTGGCGCATCGAAAGCTTGGGCCAGGTCGGCCTCACTGCGCAAAATCTGCACCCCGCGCCCGTCGTAGCCGGCTTGACCCAACTTGTTTACTGCCGGGAGCATCCCGCGTAGGGCTTCCACCTCGGCGCGATTTTCCACCAGCCGAAAACTCGCGGTAGGAAAATCATGCTCGGCAAAAAATTGCTTTTGCAGGCGCTTGTCCTGGATCAGACGGATGAGCTTGGGATCGGGAAAGACCCGCTTGCCCTCTGCTTGCAGGGCTTCCAGGGCCTCGGTGTTGACATGTTCGATCTCAATGGTGAGCAGATCGACCTGCTGCCCAAAGGCATACACGGTATCGAAATCGGTGATGGAGCCTTGCTCGAAGTGATGGGCATAGGGCCGACAAGGGGCTTCCGCTGAGGGATCGAGCACCCGAATATGGAGATTGAAGTCGATGGCGGCCTGGATCAGCATGCGGCCCAGTTGGCCCCCGCCCAGTACGCCCACTCGTAATTCCTGGTAGTAAGTCTGCATAAGGTCAAGCTTGGGGAGGCATTGCCTCCTTAGTAACGCTCAAAAAATAAGTTGGCCTTCTTCGCCTGAGAATAGGAGGTCGAGAGATTGAGAGATTGAGAGGTTGAGACTAGGAGATTGGTACGTCCCAAAGTCTCAGGATCTCAGAATCTCACTGTCTCACCATCTCACTATCTCTCTTTGATCTAGAACGAGATCTCTAGCCGAATGAAGGAAGTTATCTTTCTCGCCTTACTTAATCAAAACGCAAGATACCACCTAGATGGTTGGCAAGGAAGGGGAAATGTGGGAACACGATTCACCTATCCTTCAAAGTGGTTGAATGGGAGAGTGGTTGATTGATTGAATGGCCTTGTTATCAATAAGTTACAGTGTCTTACCACGCTACCATCAGACTACTGGACATCACCCATTCAGACAGAATTTCAAGCTTCACAGGATCATAAGCACCTGAAAGCTATCTGGTTCATCTTGGTCCATCTTGTCCAAAACCGAGCGCACCAAAAGCTCATGTCCAGTAGCATGCTCTACAATCCTTACGCCACGTAGTCTAGACATGCCAAGCGGGAGCAACCGCCTGGGCTGCTCCCGCTTTTTGGATGATCGGCGCGTCAGTCGCCGGCGTCGCGCTACTTCACCTGCAAGCGCTGCGTACCGCTGCGCTCGCGACCATTGACTCGCAGTAGGTAGAGTCCCTCGGCCAGGTCAGAGAGGTCAAGGGTTTCTTCGAGGCTTCCCCCGGGATGCAAGAGACTGCGTTGGAGCACAGTCCGACCGCGAGCATCCGTGATCTCGATCTGAAGGTGATCAGCAGACAAGTGGTCGGCGCTGAGGAAGAAGCGTCCATGGCTTGGGTTGGGATACACTTCCAGCCCTTGGCTAAACCAATTTTCGGCCAGACCAGCCACAATGTTATCCACGATGAGGGTAGTGGTATCGCTGCCGCATTCGTTGGTGACGATCAGCGTAACCAGAAAGCTACCCGGCACGAAGTAGGTATGCACAGGCTCCGCCGAGGTGTCGATGGCGCTACCATCCCCAAAGTTCCACTGGTAAGAGAGGCCCGTTGCAGGGCTGGAATTGTTGAGGAACGTGACCGTCTGACCATTGACGGGCCCAGTAAAGCTCGCATTGGCCACTGGCAGAGGCAGGATGTCCACATTCACCGTATCCGTATCCGTGCAGTTGAACTGGTTCGTAACCGAGACGCTGTAAGCTCCCGACTGCGCGACCGTGATGGTTTGGGTGGTCGCTCCGGTAGACCAGGTAAAGGCTTGGCCTGGATTGCCGGCGTTGAGGGTCGCCTGCCCACACTTGGTCTGATCTGGCCCCAGGTTGACTATCGGCGGATTGGCCTGATTGATCACGACCTGATCGGAGCCTTCGCAGCCAGAAGCATCCGTTACGACGACGCTGATGGTCTGGTTAGCAGCTACGGGTGGCACCACCAAGGTCTGGGTGGTATCCCCCGTACTCCATAGATGAGACACCCCTGGCCCTGCGTCCAGGTTCACGGTGTCGCAAGTCTGCTGGTTTGGTCCGAGATCGACCGTGGGCCCAGGCAGAATGTTGATCACTGCGGTATCGCGGCCCACGCAGCCATCGAGCGTAACCGTGGCATAGTAGTTACCCGATTGAGTAGCCGTGAAGGTCGGCTGATTGGTAGGTTGCCCCGTAGGATTGGGGCCCAACCAAAAGTAGGTAGCACTTGCCACGGTATCCACGGCCAGGGCTACGCTGTCGCAATCAGAAGCCAAGTTAGGCGTGACCGTTACCTCAGGGCGCGGCTTGATGAACAGCACAATGGTGTCGGTATCGGTACAGCCGACGCTGTTTTCTACTTCGACGAAATAGACCCCGGTGGTATCCGCCTGAATGATGGGCGAGTTGATCGCCGGATCGTTGTTCCATTGGTAGGAGGTGGCGGTCGAGTTGGTGGCATTCAGCTCAAACCCTGAGCACTGAGCCCCATCGGGGCCAAGGTTGACCGAGATAGGCGGCAGCAGCACCGCCTGAGCCGGTACCCGGTTGCTGGGGCAATCGAGCACTTCGATTTGCCAGTTGTAAAAGAAGTAGTAAACGCTAAACTGGTTGAAGGTATTACCAAAGATACTGATGACCCCTGGCTCTTCGTAGGGGTAGCTCACACCCGAGGTACTGCGAAAGAGGCCAGCCCCTGTACTGGTACCGGCCGCATCGAGGCGGTAGTCCAGGCCAGGCTCGATGTACCAGTTGAGGGTAATGGTGGTGTCGTTCCCTGTGCCACCGTAGGGCACCGCAGTGGTGCGCAGCACCGTCCCGGCGCTGTTGGTCAGGTTGACCACGATGGTACCTGCCGTCTGAGGATACACCCGCACAGTCTTCAGGATGAGCGTTTTGAGCACATCAAAGCGCGTACCCGTTCCGCCCAGCGAGAAGAAAGAGCCCGACCCAGAGTTGGAAACCAATCCTACCGAAGCAGAGCTGGTGTTGGTAGCCTCAGCGTAAAAGGTGGTCGAGCTGCCAATCGGGGGCGTGTTGAGGGTATCACCGGTACCCACCACCGTACCACCGGTGGCCGCATCGAGCCAGAGGATATCAGAACCGGGACTGTTGGCCACCAGTTGCAGAGAGGCACCGCCCCCAGAACACAGCGTGTCATTGGTCGTCGCCGGATCTTGCGCAATGCTATCGATGGTGAGGGTCGCAAAGGATGAGTCGTGAAAATAGGTCGTGTCTCCTGCTACCACACTGTAGGCCACTAGCTCATAGGTACCCGTAACGCTCGAGCTGAAGGTGCCAAAGTTGAACTGAGTGGTGTCATTGGGCGACAGACTCGGTCCGAAGGTAGCATTCAAAACCGTCGTGCCGCTAGGCCCGCTCACCGCTACCTCCAAGGGGAAGTTGCTCTGGACATTGCTACCATAGTTGGTCACGTCCAAAAAGATATTAGCAGAATCTCCCAAGCAAAGGTTTGAGGGCAACACCCGCATGCCTGTGGTCCCGATGTCAACGGTAGCCCGATCAAAGACGATGAAATCGTCAAAGGCAAACCCTTCATCCGTAACGCTAAAGTCGCTACCGAATACCACGCGGAGCAGCACATCAGATTGACCAGCTAGCCCCGTGAGTGGATGCTGCGCCCAGACCCAGCCGTTGGTACCATTGTTCGTATTGTTACGCCCCGTCCAACCTTGTTGTTGTCCACCGGGGCCGCCAAGGATGGTGTTGTCATTGTACCAATTGATGCCCTGCGCCGAGCCAAAATTACCGACCAACTGCCAGGTGGCTCCATTGTTGGTAGAGGCTTGCAGGGCCGCCCCATCCCAGCTAAACTCTGCTTCGACCCAGATGTGAAAGCGCACGGTAGGATTGGTCAGGTTGCTAAAGTCGAAACAAGGCCCCAACACAAAGGAATTCTCCTGATTGGGGTGAGTACCGACCAAGCCGCCCGTTATCCAGGCATTGTCGCCAGAAGCCGCACCATTGATCACGGCCTTGGCCGGGGTACCAAATGCCCAGCTATTATTCACTCCGCCCGCTTGCCATCCGCTTACGCCCGTTTCAAAATCCTCGACGTAGGGATAATTGCTCACCGTCTGAATGGACTGAATATCCACCACCAGGGTGTCATTGAGCTGAGAGGTATCGCCGTCCAGGCTAGTGATGACGGTAAAGGGATAAAGGCCCGGGGTGGAAAAATCCGCCCCCGCGGTAAAGGTATACTGAATGGTATCGCCAGGATTGAGCAGCGAATCCAGGGTCTCGGTAATCTGTACGCCACTCAGGAGGAAGGAGACATCCACACTGTCAAAGGGCTGCGAGCCAACGTTGGCCAGCTCGATGGTTACCGTCGAGTTGCCCGTCAGGCCACAGCCCGATTCGGGGTCGATCACACTCACCACGGCGGCATCTTGTGAAGGCTTCTGAAAAATTTCGAAGTTATCGAAGGCAAATCCATCGTCGTTGGTGAACGCATTGGCCCCAAAAGCTATCCGAAACACCACGCCACTGACTCCGGCCAGCATGGGCACGTCGCGCTCAGCTTTGAGATAGCCCCCCGAACCCGTACCGGTGTTGGTACGCCCGGCCCAACCGATCGGGCCGCCTCCGGGCTGTCCGTTCAAAGTATTTTGATTGTACCAGTTGATCGGATCGCCAAAGTCGCCGACGGTGGTCCAGGTATTGCCCCCGTCGAGCGAGTATTGGAGCACTGCGCCATCCTGATTGTCGACCGACTCGTACCAGATATCCAGCCGCACCACCGGATCGGTGAGCGCACTGAGGTCAAAGCAAGGACTGAAGACGTATGATTGCTCATTGCCGAGATAGGTACCGAAACCCAGCCCCCCGGTTACCCAGGCATTGGTGCCCGAAGCCGCCCCGAAAATGGTCTGCTTGGCAGGGCTACCAAAGGCCCAGCTTTCGTTGACACTGGGAGCGATCACAGAGTCTTCCCAACCGCCTGGGCCCGATTCGAAGTCTTCGTAGTAGGGAAAGGTAGAAATCGAGGTACCAAAGTTGTAGATGGTCAGCTTAGCGGTATCATTGCTCGAGACCGTATCGATGGGAGATACGTGGTTGACCACGACATCAATGGTATGGTTACCGATGCCGCTAAGGTCAGCGGTGGCGGCAAAGGTGTAGGTAGTGGTATCGCCGGGGATGAGGATACCACTTACGGCTTCTAGCGGGATAAAAGGCCCAGCATCCACCGAAAATTGAGCTTGAATGGTGGTCAGGGTATCCGAGCCCGCATTGATGATCTCTACCGTGACGGCTTCGTTGGCCCCTAGGCTACAGCTAGCCTGCGGATCGATCAGACGAGAGGCGGCGACGTCGATTGGCGGCGGCTCGTACACCAGGACGTCGTCGATCGACATATCGGAGGTGAAGCCATTGCCACGGACACCGCGCCAGACGAGTTGTACCGCATCGCCGAGGTAGGCGGTGAGGTTAAGAGTTACCTTTTCCCAGGGGTCCGTTTCGGCGGTCTGCTGTTGCCCACTGAGTTCCCACAGCTTAATGAATTGCCCGGTGCTCTTGTTGTCGAGGTACAGACGCATGGTGCCCATGGTGGCTCCAAACATGTGGTACCAAAAGTCAAGCGCCACGGCGGCCCCAGAGAGGGTGATACACGGTGAGCGAATTTCTGCGGAGTCTCCCAGGGATCCACCGCTACATTCGAAATACGTATAATTGATTCCTGCCCCCGGCGTGTGATCTTCGATGGGGCCTGTGCCCGCAGAGGTACCAAAACCGCCGTCGTCGATAAACCAGCTCAGGTTAGAGGAGGTGAACGTTCGGGTCCAGCCGTTGGCGTAGGTACCGGGAGCCCCTGCGTTGGTTCCTACTCCGAAGGTTTCGAAGTCTTCGAAAAACGGCGTTCCAAAAGACTGAATGGCCTCAGCCGTAATGAAAGCCAGCGTATCGTTGAAGCCCAGGGTGTCGCCCGTCAGCGAGGTGTAAGCCTCATAGGTGTACACGCCTGCGGTTGAGAAGTCGGCGCTCGTGGTCACCGTGGCCGTAAGAGAATCCAGCACGTTGAGTACCCCGGTATTGACCGTGGTGGTATAGGTCTGCACGGGTCCAGCCGGGGGAGTGATATTGACCGTTACCGTTACGGGATCGGTTGATAGATTGAGAGGCAGCGACCCAAAATTGACAAAGGTCAGGTCTACCTGTTCAGCCGCGCTGTAGCAGCTCGTGCCCGTAGGCGAAACGGCCACGGCTCCCACGTCGGTAGGCAGCGGCTCGAAAATAATCACATCATCGAGGCCGATGTCAGAAAAGGTGTTGATGCCGCGCTCACTCACAAACAATATGCGCACCGTGTTGCCTGCGTAGGCGGTCAGGTCCAACGAAGCTTCCAGCC
>CAYVAP010000041.1:0-14672 GCA_964449365.1 uncultured Bacteroidia bacterium | reverse complement strand
GGTAGCTGTTGATGGCCGTGGTATTGGTAGAAGTCACCCGCAGGGGTGCACAGCCACTGACGGCCGAGGGCGTAAAGCTCGCGGTGGGTGGGGTATTCACCTCGATCAGGGTGTTGCGCTCCATGGTATCGGAGCAGCCCAGCACGTTGGTTACGATCAGGCGCACGGTATAGCTGCCGCCTGCGGGGTAGAGGTGCGTGGGGTTCTGTTGGGTCGAGGTGTTGCCGTCGCCGAAGGCCCACTGCCAACTGTTAAGGGTGGTGTCGGGCAGGCTTTCATCGGTGAAATTGACCATTTCGCCTAGACATAGCTCGGTGCGATCGCTGCTGAAGTCGGCCACCGGATGGCTCAAGCGAAGGTAAGCCGGGCGCAGCAGCGTGTCCTGACAGCCATTAGCATCAGTGATGATCAACTGTACATCATAGATGCCATCGCTGGCGTAAACGTGGGTCGGATTTTGCGCGGTCGAGCTGTTGCCGTCGCCGAAGTCCCATTGCCAAGCCACCACGCTGCTGCTGGTAGTCGATTGATCGCTGAAGCTGATCGGTTGGGGCGCACAGCCTACTGTCTGATTGGCCACAAAATCTGCCGTCGGGCGGGGCGTGATCACCACCGGTTGGGTAATGGCATCGGTACAGCCGTTGCCATCGGTTACCGTCAGAGTCGCGTTGTAGGTACCTGGGGTGCCGTACAGGTGGGTCGGATTCTGCTGAGTCGAGCTGTTGCTGTCGCCAAAATTCCAGGTCCAGCTCGCGATGGGCGCATCGCCTGGCAGGCTCTGGTCGATCAGTGCCGCTTCGCCCGGTTCGCAGAAGCTGGCCGGATCAGGATCGAAGGCAGCGGTGGGCACCGCGTGTACGGCTACGCTGTCGATGAAGGTGCTGCTACAGCCATTGCCATGGCGCACGGTGAGGCGTACCTCATATTGGCCCGCGCTCAGGTAGGTATAGTTCGGGCTTTGCGCGGTGCTGCTGGCTCCGTTGCCGAAGGTCCACTCCCAGGCCACGATGGGTACGCCACCGTTGTCCGACTGGTCGGTAAAGTTCACCGTCAGCGGTGCACAGCCTGCCTCGGCACTCAGGTCAAAGGCCGCCTCGGGGCCGACCTTTTGCACCGTAATAGTCTGCACCAGGGTATCAGTACAGCCATTGGCGTCAGTTACCACCTGCTGCACATCGTAGCTGCCATCCACGGTGTAGACGTGGGTAGGGTTGGCCTGGGTAGAAGTGCTGCCGTTGCCAAAGTGCCACTGATGGGCCACGATGGCCGCCGGGGCGCTGGCGGTCGAGCTGAAGTTGACCGTTACGCCGGTACAGCCGGCTGTCTGAGCCGTGGTAAAGCCTGCGCTCGGGCCAGGGAAGACCTCGATGGGCTGGGTGACCGTGTCGGCACAGCCATTTTCATCTGCGACCACCAGGGTCAAGAGATAGCTGCCTGCGGTGCCGTAGGAAAAGGTGCCACTGGCGCTGCTGCTGTTGTTACCCCCCAAGCCGAAGGTCCAGTAATGCGAAGCGAGGGGCGCATCTACGCCGCTGCTGTTGCTACCGTAATCGAGCGCAAACGGACGGCAGCCCTCGGTCAAAGGTAGATCCATCACCGCGTTGGGCGGGGTACTGATTTGGATGAAATTATTTTGTACCAACGTATCGCTACAGCCTGCCGCGTCGAAGAGGATCAGCGCCACGTCGTACTCACCGGGGCTGTGGTAGGTGTGCGACGGGTTGGCCTGATTGGAACTGCTGCCGTCGCCGAAGTCCCACAGGTAGCCCGTGAGGGTGGTGTCGCTGCTCGACTGGTTGACGAAGTTGACTGTGGTGCCAGGACAGCCACTGCGGGGGCCACCGGTGAAGTTGGCCACCGGCGGGTTGAGCTGAATGTACTGCGCGCGGGTCAAGCTGCGGGTACAGCCCAGGGCGTCGATCACGGTCAGGGTTACGTCGTAACTGCCATTGCTGGCGTAGGTGTGGCTGGGGTTTTGGGCAAAGGAACTGCTCCCGTCGCCAAACTCCCAGTACCATTCTACGATCGGATTGGGTCCGGTCGATTGGTCATTGAAGCCGATGGTGGCGGGGGCACAGCCTACGGTTTGGTCGGCCGCGAAGGCTACCGTCGCCAGGGCTTGTGGTGCCACCGTGGTACGGGCGGTGTCGCGACAGCCATTGCCATCGACCACGATCATACGCACGTCATAGCTGCCGGGTGTGTGGTAGGTCACTGGCAGCGGGTTGCCGCTAGTCGAGGTGCCGCCGTTGCCAAAGGTCCAGCTCCAGGTGCTCAGTGCGCCATCACCGGGGGTGCTCTGGTCGCGGAAATCCACCGTGAGCGGGGTACAGCCCACTGTGTCGAGCGGGGCCAGGTCCGCCGTGGGCGGCGTGAAGATGGTGATCAGCGCGGGCTTGACCAGCGTATCGCTACAGCCCTGGGCATTGACCACTACCAGGCGCACGGTGTAGGTGCCAGGCGTGGCGTAGCTGTGGCTGGGGTTCTGGTCGGTCGAGGTATTGCCGTCGCCAAAGTCCCAATACCAACTGTTGATGGGGCGATCCGGCACCGACTGATCGGTGAATTGGATCGGCGTCCCCGGACAGCCGCCATTGCGGCTCTGGGTGAAGGCCGCCACCGGATGGCTCAGCTCGATGTATTGCGGGCGCGTCAGGCTGCGCGTACAGCCGTTTTCGTCCGTTACCGTCAGGGTAACATCATAGGTGCCATTGGCCCCGTACACGTGCACCGGGTGCTTTTGGGTGGAGCTGTTGCCGTCGCCAAATTCCCATAACCAGCTTACGAGGTTGGCCGGTCCGGTCGATTGGTCCAGAAACTGGAAGGCTTGCCCTGCACAGCCAAAGGGATCGTCATCCACCCCAAAATTGGCGGTAGGACGGCCGTAGGCTTCGACCGTGAAGCTGTGTGTGCTGCTACAGCCGCGGGTGTCGGTGGTGGTCAGGGTGACCGTGTAGACGCCCGGCGTGAAGTAGGTGTGCGTGGGGTTGACCTGGGTGGAGGTATTGCCGTTGCCAAAGTCCCACTGCCAGCTGGCGATGGCATAATCGCCCGTGGTCGAAAGGTCGCTGAACTGCACCGTGAAGGGCGTACAGTCGGCGCTGTCATCAGCGCTGAAGGCCGCAGTAGGCGGCTGGATTACCGTGATGGGCGTAACCAGGGTGTCGCGATCAGAGCAGCCCAGCACGTTGGTTACCGTTAGCACCACCGAGTAGTTTCCAGGGGTGAGGTAAGAGTGCGTCGGGTTTTGTAAGCTCGACACGTTGCCGTCGCCAAAGCTCCATTGCCAGCTATTGATGGTGGTGTCGGGCAGCGAGGTGTCCGTAAAGGTTACCCCCACCGGCGAGCCGGGGCAGACCTCGTTTTGATCCAGCGAAAACTCCGCCACCGGATGGCTCAGCCGCACGTAGCGCGGCTCGGTCAGGGTATCGGCACAGCCGTTGACATCCCGCACCATCAGGGTTACGTCGTACTCGCCATCAGCCGTGTAGGTATGGCTGGGATTGAGCGGCCCGACCGCGCTGTCGCCATCGCCAAAGTGCCACTTGCGGTACACGATGGGGAAGGCCGAGGTGGTGGTGCTTTGCAGGGTAACCGCTTGCGGGGCACAGCCCACGGTATCCGCCGAGGTGAAACCCGCCTGCGGCAGCTCATAGGCCCGCACCACTTGGCTGCTGCTGTGCTGACAGCCATTGGCGTCGGTGGTAGTCAGGGTCGCGGTATAGGTGCCCGGCGCGGTCCAAGTATGGTTGGGGTTCTGCTGCAGCGAGGTGTTGCCGTCGCCAAAGTCCCAGCTCCAGTCCACGATGGCGGCGTCGCCCTCGGTCGAGGAGTCGCTGAAGGCAATGGTCAGCGGGGTACAATTGGCCGAATCGGACATGCCGAAGGCGGCCTGGGGCGCGTTGCGCACCTCCAGGGTCTGGGTGCGCACGCTGTCATCGCCACAGCCCAGCACATTCCTGATGGTCAGGCTGATGTCGTAGGTACCCGGCGCAGAATAGACGTGGGTGGGATGCTGCTGGGTAGAGGTGTTGCCGTCGCCAAAGTCCCAGAGCCAGCTCAGCAGGGTGGTGTCTGCGCTCGAGAGGTCGGTGAAATTCACCCCTACCGGATCATTGGGACACACGATGCTGGCGCTGAGCTGAAAATTGGCCACCGGATGGCTGAGCCGAATGTAGTTGGTCTTGGTGATGGAGTCCCGGCAGCCATTCTGGTCCGTGACCACCAGCTTGACGGTGTAGGTGCCATCTTGCAGGTAGGTATGAGCCGGCGCGGGCGAGGTCGAAGTGTTGCCATCGCCGAAGTCCCAAAACCAGGCCACCTTGGTGTAAGGCGTGGTGGTGAGGTCGGTGAAGCTGATCACCTGTGGGGCACAGCCCCGGCGGGCATCGGCGATGAAGTCCACGCTGGGCACTTCGAGCCCCTCTACTTGCTGCACGATGGTATCGCGGCAGCCATTGCCGTCGGTCGCGATCAGGCGCACGTCGTACACGCCTGGGCTATGATAGACGTAGGTCGGGTTGGGCACCACGGCGGTGCCGCCGTCGCCGAAGGTCCATTGGTACGTCACCACCCCCACGGAGCCGCCGGTTGCGGCCTGAGAGAAATTGACCGTAAGCGGATCGCAGCCTTGCGGCGGGGTGTAGGTAAAGTCAGCCGTGGGGCCGTCGAACACCTGGATTACCGCGCTGCGTACGATGGTATCCTGGCAGGAAATGCCATCGGTCACGATCAGCCGCACGTCGTAGGTGCCAGGGGTGGTGTACACGTGGCTGGGGTTTTGTGCCGTCGAAGTCGAGCCGTCGCCGAAGTCCCACTGCCAGCCTGTGGCGGGGAAAGGCCCGGTAGACTGGTCGGTGAAAGTTACTGCTACGCCCGGACAGGTTTGATTGGTAGCCAAAGAGAAATTGGCGGTGGGATGATCCAGGCGGATGTGATTTGCCTTGGTGATCGAGTCCCGACAGCCGTTGACATCCTCCACCCACAGCTTGACAGGATAGACGCCGTCGTTGAAGTACGTGGTGGAGGGATTTTCGACCGTGCTGGTGTCGCCGTTGCCAAAGGTCCACTGCCAGGCCACGGGCGCATTGGCCCCAGTGCTTTCGTCGGTAAAGCTGATGCTGGTGATGGCACAGCCCACGGTGTCGCTGGCTTCGAAGTCGGCCACCGGATTGGGGTTGATGAAGACCTGACGGCGCGCCGTGTCGCGGCAGCCATTGGCATCGGCGATGATCAGGCTGGTGTTGTAGGTGCCAGGGGTGGTGTAGTTGAAGCTGGCGTTGGGGGTGCTGGCTCCACTGCCCAGCCCAAAGTCCCACTGGTAGCCACTCAGGGTCGCCCCCCAAGCCGTGCTCGTGTTGGTAAACACGACGTTCGCCGGCACGCAGGCGTCGTCGTCCGACACGTCGTAGCTCGCCGTAGGGCGCGGATAGTTGATCACGTGCTGGGGCCGGATCAGGGTATCGCGGCAACCAAAAAGGTTGGTCACGATCAGGCGCACGTCGAAGGTGTCCGAGCCGTAGTAAGTATGCTGCGGATTGGGGAAAGTCGATTGCGGCGAGCCATCGCCAAAGTCCCAGAGGTAGCTGATGGTGGTGTCGGGGATGGACAAGTCCGTGAAGCTCACCAGTTGCGGCGGACAGGTAACGGTCGCATCGGAGGTAAAATTGGCAATGGGCCGCTCCAACTGGATGTAGTTGTTGCGGGTGAGGGTATTGGTACAGCCGTTGTCGTCGACGACGGTGAGCGTGATGGGGTAATAGCCATCGCTGGGGTAGGTGTGAGAGGGGTTTTGCTGGAAGGACTGGCTGCCGTCGCCAAAGTTCCACTGCCAGCTCATCGCATTGGCACTGCCGCCGGTGAGGTCGGTGAAATCGATGGTGATAGGCGCACAGCCATAGCGGAAGGCGCTGAAGTCCACTTCGGGCAGCCCATGGGCCACCACGGTCTGGGCGCTTTGTCCGGTACAGCCCCGGTCGTCCGTTACGGTCAGCGAGACGGTGAAGACCCCTGCACTGTCGTAGATGTGCGGCGGGATGGTCTGTCCGTTGGCAGTGCTGCCATCGCCGAGGTCCCATTCCCAGTTGACGAGGGGAAACGCCCCCCGCGACGAGTCGCGGAAGCTCACCGGGAAAGGCACACAGGCCGCGCCCGGGATGCGCTCAAAAATGGCCTCGGGCGGGCCATTGACCTCGATCTCGATGGGTGTAGCAAAGGTATCGACGCAGCCATCCACCGTGGTCAGCCGCAGGTTGACTACGTAGCTGCCTGTGTCCAGGTAGGTGTGGGTGGGGTTGTTGAGGGTCGAGGTATTGCCATCGCCAAAGTCCCAAAGGATGTCGGTGATGGGGCGCGCCGAAGTGGAGGTGTTGGTGAAGTTGATGGTCTGGCCCAGACAGATCTCCCGGCGCGAAGCGGTGAAGGAAGGCCGCGGCAGCGGGTGAATTGTGATCTGGTCGGGACTGGCCACCGAGGTGATACAGCCCTTGGTATCCTCGATCAGCAGGGTAGGCCGGATGGTGGTGTCGGTGAAGTAGACGTGGTTGACATTGGTACCCGTGCCGCCGGTGCCATCGCCAAAGTCCCAATCGTAGGTCCACAAGGGGTTGGGACTGTTCACGCTGAAGGTCACGTTGAGCGGGCGGCAACCCCGCAGGGGCGCCATGCTGAAGGAACCCGTAGGGCCTTGGATCTGGATGAAATTGTCTCGCGCGAGGGTATCGCGGCAGCCTACGTTGTCGGTTACGCTCAGGCGCACGTCGTAGCTGCCTGGTACCGAGTAGATCTTGGAGGGATTTTTCAGATTCGAGGTGCTGCCGTCGCCAAATTCCCAGCGCCAGGCCACCACGTCAGCGCTGGATTGGTCGTTGAAGGTCACCGTCAGGGGCGGACAGGTAGCCGTGGTGGAGTCGGCGGCAAAATTGGCCGTAGGGTGGCCGATGTCCACGTAGTTGAATTTGGTGCGGGTATCGGTACAGCCGTTGGCATCCGTTACGGTCAGGGTGATGGTGTAGGTGCCATTGGTGCTGTAAAAATGCGTCGGGCTCGGTGCCACCGAAGAGCTGCCATCGCCAAAGTCCCACAGGTAGGTGAGCCCTATCCCGGTGGCCTGCTGCTGAAAGCTCACGAGCGCTCCGGGACAGCCGATGGTGTCATTCGAAGTGAAGTTGGCCGTGGGTATGGTGGGCTGGATGTAGCTGAATTTGGTGAGGCTATCCACACAGCCATCGGCATCGACGATGGTCAGTTGCACGTCGTAGTTGCCCGGGGTGCCGTAGGTATGACTCACCGTAGCCCCATTGGCGGTGTTGCCGTCGCCGAAGTCCCAGAGCCAGTTGGTAATGCCCGCGCCCGAGGTAGCGGCGCTAGCAAAGGTGGTGCTCAGGGGGGCACAGCCCGTTTGATCGCTGGCCGTAAAATCGACATCCGGCCCGATCACCTCGATCCAGGCCGTGCGCAGCAGGGTATCGGCGCAGTTGTTGCGCTGGGCGATCAAGGTGACAGGGTATACCCCAGGATCCTGGTAAGTGTGGCTAGGATTAGCCAAACTGGAGGTGGTGCCGTCGCCAAAGTCCCACACGTAGCCGTCGGCATCAAAGGATTGGTTGGTGAAATTGACCGTGTGCGGTACGCAGCCCAGGCGCTGGTCGGCGGTGAAGCTCGCCACCGGATTGATGATGTCAAACTGCATGTTCATCCGATCGGTACAGCCCGATACCGTATCGGTGACCACCAGATCGATCTCGTAGGTGCCCGTGCTGGTGAAGGTCTTGACCGGATCAGGCACGGGCGAGGTGGTGCCGTCGCCGAAGGACCAGTTCCACTGCTGGGTGTTCACAGATTGATCGAAGAAATTGACCGTCAGCGGCACCGAGCAGCCCTCCTGCGGGCTAGCCATGAAATCGGCCATGGGGCCGCGCACGTGGATGTAGTCGGGGCGAATCAGGGTATCGGCGCAGCCGTTGTAACTCACGATCAGCGAGATCGCGACCCGGCCGGTGTCGTTGTATTCGTGTACAGGGTTGGGCTGGTTCGAGGTGCCGCCATCGCCAAAGTTCCACTGCCATTGGTCTACCGTGCCATTGCTCAGGTCGATGAACTGGATGTCTTCGCCCGTACACACGGTGCGCGGGTTGGCCATAAAATTGGCGGTGGGAGGGGTCCCCACTTCGATGAATTGGTACACCTCCGTATCCTGGCAGCCACTCGCGGTGGTGATGGTCAAGGTCACGGTGTATTCGCCCGCGTTGGCATAGACGTGGGTGGGGCTGGCCGCCGTGGAGGTATTGCCATCGCCAAAGTTCCACACGTAGCTCACGATGGGATCGGTAGGCGAGAGGCTGGTGTTGACGAAATCGACCGTCAAGGGAGCGCAGCCTTCGACCCGGCTGGGCACGAACTCTGCGTCGGGGTTGGCCACCTGAATGTAGTCAGGGATGGTCTCGGTGGCTTCGCAGCCATCGCTGTTGACCACGGTGAGGCTCACATCGTAGAGGCCGGGCGTGTTGTAGGTCGTGGTGGGATTTTGGGCGGTAGAAAAATTGCCATTGCCAAAATTCCACTCCCAACTGATGATATTACCTAGCGACTCATCGGTGAAGTTGATCAGCACCGGATTGGTGCAGCCCTGGGTATTGTCTGCCGAAAAATCGGGCGCAGGCGCAGGGTAGACCGTGATGTAGCCCGAGTAACCCACGATGTCGCCACAGCCTGCCGAGTTGTCGGCGCTGAGGCTGACCGAGTAGGTGCCGGGGGCGTTGTAGCTATGGACTGGATTAGGATCCGTAGAGGTATTGCCATCGCCGAAGTTCCAGAGGTAGCTATCGGCCCCGATGGAGTGATTGAGAAACTGCACCCCTCGGTTGCGGCACACGGTGGTATCGAGGGCTTCGAAGTCCGCGACGGGATTATTGATCAGGATGAAGTTTTGCTCCGTGATGGTTTCCTGGCAGCCGTTGACATCCGTGATGGTGAGGCTCACGGTATAGTCGCCGTTGGTGCTGTATACCTTGGTGGGGTTGGCCTGGGTCGAGGTGCTGCCATCGCCAAAATCCCAGAGGTAGGTGTAGGTACCAGAAGTGGATAAATTGGCCGTAAAATCGACCGCTAGTGGCGCTGCGCAGCCCGTCTGTGGCGTGGCCGATAGGCTGATGGTCGCCACCTCAGTGATGGAGATCAGGTCATTGGCCAGGTAGGTATCCGAGCAGCCATTGGCATCTTCTACCACCAGGGTCACGTCAAAATCCCCTGCCGTGAGGTAGGTGTGGGTAGGGGTAGGACCAGTGGCAATGTTGCCATCGCCAAAGTCCCAGAGCCAGCTCACGATGCTGTCGCTGCCTGCGATGGACTGATCGGTAAACTGCACCATCAGCGGCGCACAGCCCGCGCTGGTATCTACCTGAAAATCAGCCATCGGGTCGGCAAATACCGTGATCAAGGCCGTCTCGGTGCGGGTACTGCTCAGCCCGTTGACCGTGTCGGTCACCGTGAGGCTGACCGTGTAGGTACCTGGCGTGGTGTAGGTGGCAATCACGTCGTCGAAGGTCGAGGTGTTGCCATTGCCAAAGTTCCAGGCATAGGTGTCTGGATCGCCGGTAGATAGGTCGGTAAACTGTACCGTCAATGGACTACAGCCCGCAGTCTGGCTGGCCGTAAAGTTGGCATTGACCTGTGCTTTGGCTGCGGCCCAGGGCAGCAGTACCAGCAGGCTGGCAACCAACCACCGATTCCAGGTGACCAAAGGTGAGGCAGGGCTCGGGTTAGCTTGCATAAAGCAACAGGGTAAAGGTTCGTTGAGTGAGCGATGTGTTTCGATGGTAGAATTGTTTCATAGATTAGAAAACCAACGAATCAAAATTACCGAGTATCGATATAGTCACCTAGTAGGATGTAAGCTGCAAGGGCCCATTGTCAGATCGAGGGTCAACGCCGATGTAATTTCCGTACTCAGATCTCCGACCCTCTTCACAATATGCCCTCGGTTCCGGGGGGAGGAGTATTCAGGAGTCTCTGACCATCAGCGCACTAGCCAAAAACGAAGCGCCATCCCCCTGAGGCATGAAAGGGATGGAGCGAAGCGGTCGGCTTTTGCGTACGTAATACCTGAGGGGGAAATCTATCGAATGTGGGCCACGCCTGATCTGGGGAGAGGTAGAGAAGGGATTACCGCAGCTCGATAACGCGAGCCAAGTGGCTGGTCGCCATGGTGCGCCCATTGATTCCTCAAATCCATCCATTCGAAGCCAAGAAGGAGCTGCGTATAGTGGCGTTGTGTATTTTGGGCACCATCCGGCAGGGGATCGAGCCGCGCTGCTCGAAAACCTTCCTTCGAGACTTGAAGAGTTTGGGTAAATCCTTAACTTCCATCCAAATTTTCTACTCCGAACCACGTCATCCATCCCATGTCCCACAAAAATCACTACATCATCATCATGGCCGGCGGCATTGGCAGTCGCTTTTGGCCTATGAGCCGCGCTAGCTTCCCCAAGCAATTTCACGACATCCTGGGTCGAGGCCGAACGTTGATTCAGGAGACCTTCGAGCGCTTCGCGGCTTTTATTCCGCCGGAAAATATCTACATCGTTACCAACGAGGCCTACTACGACCTGGTCAAGGCGCAATTGCCAGCCATCACCGACCATCAGGTTTTGCTAGAGCCGGTGGGGCGCAATACCGCTCCTTGCGTGGCCTACGCCGCTTATAAGATCCGTAAGCAGGACCCTCAGGCCTCCTTCGTGGTGGCACCCGCCGATCACCTCATCGCCAAGGAAGAGGTCTTCCGCGAGGCCATCGAGCTGGCTCTCGATGCCTGCGAAAAGCAGCAGATGATCATGACCCTGGGCATCACTCCTACCCGACCCGATACCGGCTATGGCTACATCCAGTTCATCGAAGATGAAGAGGCGCGTGGCTACTATCAGGTGAAGACCTTCACCGAAAAACCCGAACTGAAAGTGGCTCAAGCCTTCCTCGAAAGCGGCGATTACGTCTGGAACGGTGGCATCTTCGTCTTCTCCTGGCCGACCATTCAGCAGGCCTTCGAAAGCTATCTGCCTGACATGGCCGAGGCCTTTGCGGCCCTCACGGAGGACTACTACACCGCCGCCGAGCAGGAGGCTATCGCCGGTACCTATGCTTCCTGCCAAAATATCTCCATCGACAATGGCATCATGGAGAAGGCCGACAAGGCCGATCAGGTATACGTCATCCCCGCCGACTTTGGCTGGAGCGACCTGGGCACCTGGGGCTCTGTGCACGACAACAGCGACAAGGACCTCCACCACAACGCCGTGCATAGCCAGGCCATCCTCTACGATGCGGGTAGCAACATGATCAAGACCACCAAAGAGGGCAAGCTCGTGGTAGTCAAGGGCCTCAAAGACTTCATCGTGGTGGATACCGAAGACGCCCTGCTCGTTTGCCACAAGGATGAGGAGCAATTCATCAAGCAAATCGTCAACGACCTCAAAGGCAAGTGGGACGGGAAGTTTGTGTAAGGGGAGGAGAATGGGGAATTCGTGATTCGAAATTCCAAATCGAAGAAAGAAAGACCGCGCAGGTATGGTGCCTGCGCGGTCTTTTGATAGAGGGCGAGAGGGGGGCCTTACCACAGAGCTTGCTCCTTCAGCTCCGGTATGGTATTGACCGTTCGATCAGAGCTTGGGTAATGGCTTTGGCCAAGGCACTGTATCGATCACCCCGACCACATATTAGGAGTTGGTAATGCATAAAATCACCATCCCACATTCCTTTTCTCATATCTTTCACAGCGGCAGATTGAGCAGTTTTACAGGGTCAATCATTATCTAGAACGGATTATTACCATGTCTGCAACTAAAAAACCCACCAGGGATGCGCTGCCTGAGATCGACTACGAAGCGTTTCGCGACCAGATCGCGACGGTAGACGAGACTGGCAAGCGCAAGTGGATACACCCCAAGAAGCCCTCCGGGCCTTTTCATAACAAGCGCGCCGTGGTAGCGACCATCCTGCTGTCGTTGTTCTTCATCGGTCCCTTCATCGAAGTCAACGGTCGCCCCTTCCTGCTCTTCAACATCCTGGAGCGGAAGTTCGTCCTCTTCGGGCTAGCCTTCTGGCCGCAAGACTTTGACCTCTTAGCCCTCGCGCTGATCACCATGTTCGTCTTTGTGGTGCTCTTTACGGTGGTCTTTGGTCGTCTTTGGTGCGGCTGGGCCTGCCCGCAGACCCTTTTCATGGAGATGGTCTTCCGCAAGATCGAATACCTCATCGATGGCGATCGCCCCAAGCAGATCAAGCTGGCCAAGCAAAAGTGGAACGCCGAAAAAATCGGCAAGCGCGCCCTCAAGTGGAGCATCTTCCTGGTCGTCTCCTTCATCATCGGCAACTGGGTGATGATGTATCTCTTGGGCAAAGATGAACTGATGAAAATGGTCACCGAAGGTCCCTTCGAGCACGCGGGGCTGTTTGGCGGCGTCGTGGCCTTTACGGGCATCTTCTTTTTTGTCTTCGCCTACCTGCGCGAGCAGGCCTGTATCGCCATTTGCCCCTACGGTCGCCTGCAAGGGGTTCTGCTGGGCAAAGACTCCCTCACCGTGGCCTACGACTGGGTACGGGGTGAGCCCCGCGAGCGTGTGCACAAAGACCAGGATCGTAAGGGCGGCGACTGTATCGCCTGCGGCCTCTGCGTACAGGTATGCCCCACTGGCATCGACATCAAAGACGGCACCCAGCTCGAATGCGTCAACTGCACGGCCTGCATGGACGTGTGCGACAGCGTGATGGACAAAGTCGGCTTCGAAAAGGGCCTCATCCGCATCGCTTCGCACAGTCAGATCGAAAAAGGCCATAAATTCCGCTTCACCCCCCGGGTGATTGCCTACAGCGTGGTCTTGGCTATCCTGCTCTCGGTAACGGGCTTTAGCATCGCCAGCCGCGAAGACGTCGAGGCCACCATCTTGCGTACTTCCGGTACCTTGACCCAAGCTACCGACGATGGCTACCTCTCCAACCTCTACAACTACCACGTGGTCAATAAGACCATGGAAGCCTACGACCTGCACTTTCGCGTGATCAAGCCCGAGGGCGTACGCCTCAAGCGTGTGGGGGAGCACGATCCACACATCGAGGAGCAAGGCATCGTCAAGGGGGCCTTCTTCGTCGAGATTCCCAAGGATCAGATGGACGGTCGCAAAACCAAGATCGGCATCGAAGTCTATATCGAACAAGACGGCGAGGAGCGCGTGCTCGACTACGTCAGCACCAACTTCCTCGGCCCCATGACCTTCAGCCGCTAACGGTGGTCAGACATTCCCATGAGCATGGTATTTGCGTTGAGAGCCGACCCCAGGGTCGGCTCTTTCTGCTCATGCCAGTAACCCCGGTGGATATTCCCGCGTAAACCCGAAAGTTTTTCCGCCAACCGTTGGCAAAGACCCGCATCCTCTCGTATATTTGCATCCGCAATCGGCGCGGTAGCTCAGAAGGTTAGAGCGCAGGATTCATAACCCTGAGGTCGGGGGTTCGATTCCCCCCTGCGCCACATAGATCGCCCCATACAGGCCGTATGGGGCGATTTTTTGGATTTGGTGGCAATGCTGAGTGGCGCTATAAGGTTTGATCTCAGCTAATTTGAAAGAATGGCAAGGGGGAAGGGGGCTGATGGCGCATAACGGACGGCTCCGGGTTGGCAGTGGAATGGCGAGCAGCGCCAGGGGAGGGCTGGCGAGGCACTGTGTGCCGAAGCTCTGCCCTCCCTAGCGACCGCATCCCGCCTACGGTTCATACAGTTGAGCCCGTTTTCTTTTCGCCAAATTCCCTACCTTCGTCTCTGCTGATCATTGCTCACTGACCACTGTTCACTGCCCCTTGCAATCCGTCCTCCACCGCTACCAACTCCGCCTTACCAACCTCAGCCAGGGCAACCGCGCCCTGCGCCTGCTGCGCCTCAGCGCCCGGCGGCACCTCGACCTCACCGAGCTGGGCAGCTTGGAAAAAGACAGCGCCGAAGAGCTGCTGCAAAAGCGCATCGCCGGACGCGACCTGCGCCTCATCACCCGCCTCGACCCGCGCTTTGCCCCCGTCAATGAGGCCGACCGCCGCCTCAACCAGCTCTACCGCAGCACCAATCTCCTCTTCGAAGAAACCGGCACCTACGATCTCTCCCTTGGCTATCCCTTCGTAGAGGGTCGCCTGCTCGACGGCACCGTGGTGCGCTGCCCCGTGCTGCTCTTTCCGGTCAAGCTAATGCGCAACCTGCAAAGCCAGCCCCGCTGGCACCTACACAGCCCCAGCGACGAGCCTATCCTCCTCAACCGCACCTTCTTCCTCGCCTACGAACACTTTCAGCAAGTCCGGCTACCTGCCGAGTTTTGGGAGGAAGAAATCGACCCCGGCAAGGACTGGCGCGCGTGGCTCAACGAGCTTTATCACAAGGTCAAGCACTACGACCTCGCCCTCAACTTCAACCCCCGCCTCTTCGACCTGGCCCTCGAGCGCTTCCCCGACTGGCAAAAAGCCGATACCGAGCGCCTCAAACCCGGCGTTCTCACCTTTCGCTCCCAAGCCGTGCTGGGTATCTTCCCTCAATCCGACTCAGCCCTGCTCAGCGACTACGAAGCCATCGCCCAGCAGCCCGAGGCGTTTTCCCTCACCCAGTGGCTCACCCCCGATCACCCCGATCACCCCGATCACCC
>CAYVAP010000040.1:0-14850 GCA_964449365.1 uncultured Bacteroidia bacterium | reverse complement strand
AGCGGCTAAAATTACTTTCAATTACGAATTACTGATTACGAATTTCGAATGCGAAACACTAGGTTTACTTTCGATGCCGAATGACTGATCACGAAATTCGAATTAAATCCATCAGCCCCTTATATTGGCTCACTCAGTGGCTGCACCAGGCGGCTAATTTTACTACCTACTACCGACATGATGTCTGCCAAGCAAACCTACCTCCTCGCCCTGGATCAGGGCACCACGAGCTCCCGTGCGATCATCTTCGATCGTGAAGGAGCGATCAAAAGCGTGGCTCAAAAGCCTTTTGAACAAATCTTTCCTCGGCCCGGCTGGGTGGAGCACGACGCCAACGAGATCTGGTCTTCGCAGTCTTCAGTGGCGGCAGAAGCCATCGCCAAAATGGGCATTACCGGTCAAGAGCTTGCCGCCATTGGTATCACCAATCAGCGCGAAACCGTGGTGGTATGGGACCGCGAAACCGGGCAGCCCATTCACCATGCCATCGTGTGGCAAGACCGCCGCACCTCGGCGCATTGCGATCAGCTCAAGGAGCGCGGCCTGGTCGAAATGATACGCAGCAAGACGGGCCTCATCATCGATGCCTATTTTTCGGCCACCAAACTCAAGTGGCTGCTCGACCACGTGCCCGGTGCCCGCGCCAAGGCCGAGCAGGGTAAATTAGCCTTTGGTACCGTCGACTCCTGGCTGATCTGGAAATTCACCAAGGGGCATACCCACGTGACCGACGTGACCAATGCCAGCCGGACCATGCTCTACAACATCCACGATTTGCAGTGGGATGATGAGCTACTGGATCTCTTCGAGGTTCCCCGCTCGATGCTGCCCGAGGTCAAGTCGAGCAGTGAGGTGTACAGCCGCACGGCGACCACTCTCTTTTCGAGCAAAATCCCTATCGCAGGCATCGCAGGCGATCAGCAAGCTGCCCTGTTTGGGCAAACGTGCTTGCAGCTCGGCATGGCCAAATCAACCTACGGCACGGGCTGCTTTGTGGTCATGAATACCGGCGAGACCCCGGTGGTCTCTGCCAACAACCTGCTCACTACGATCGCCTGGCAGGTAAATGGCAAAGTTTCCTACGCCTTGGAGGGCGGTGTCTTTGTGGGCGGCGCTGCGGTACAATGGTTGCGAGATGGGGCCAGGATGATCGGCAGCGCCCCCGAGAGCCAAGCCATGGCCGAAAAAGTGCCAGACAATGGCGGGGTGTACTTCGTGCCTGCCCTGACTGGGTTGGGAGCGCCTTACTGGGATCCGTATGCGCGGGGAGCCATCTTTGGCATTACCCGAGGTACCACCGCCGAGCACATCGCCCGAGCCACGCTGGAGGCGATTGCTTATCAGGTCCACGATGTGATCCGGGCCATGGAGTCTGACACCGGGCACAGCCTGGCCGAGATGCGAGTAGATGGCGGAGCCGTGGCCAATGATTTGTTGGTGCAATTTCAAGCAGACCTACTACGCACCCCCGTCAAGCGCCCCAAAATACTCGAAACCACTGCCCTAGGAGCGGCTTATCTGGCAGGCTTGGCCGTCGGCTACTGGCAAAGTACCGACGAGGTATCTGCCCAATGGCAAATCGATCAGACCTTCGAGCCCAAGATGGCCGAGGACCGGGCCAAGTATTACCTCAAGCATTGGTACGCGGCCGTCGAACGGGTGCGCGGCTGGGCCAACATGGAAGAAGAGCTCATGGTCGGTGAAACCCCCACAAGCTAAGTAACAGTTGAAAAATAACCTCCCTGTTTCCATTTTAGGCAAAGAAATACAACCCCCTCTTTATCAAATTTTTACTCTGCGCCTCTGCGTGAAACAAAAAGGGGAAGTTATTCTTTGAGCCTTACTAAGAATCCCAAGCCATGCGCTACGGCTGCCGCTTTTCGGGGGCGGGCTCTATTCGAATAGCCTTTTTTCTTCTACCCAAGTGTAGCCCATACCATAGCCACGCTCAAAGGAAAACCCCGGGGGCAAGGTGGGGCCCGGTATGCCTTGCTTTAGTTGCCGCTTGCCACGTAGCCGCAACACGTGATCGTAGGCACCCTGGTCAAGGCATTGCTGCAAGACTTGGGTGCCGCCTTCGACCAGGATTTTGGTCAGTCCAAGATGATGATACAATTCCCAAAAAAGCAGCTTCATGCTCTCCCATTGACCGGGGGCGTAGTATAGCACATGGCCGCGCTGCTCTTGATGGGTGCGATTGAGCACCACCGTGGGCATGCCATCGCTAAAAAGCGAAAGGGTAGGGGAGAGCCGAAGGTCAGGATCGATCACCACTCGCCGGGGATGCTCGCCGGGATAGCGGCGAGTGGTCAGGCGCGGGTTGTCGACCTCGGCGGTGCGCCGCCCGATGAGGATAGCCTGATGGCTGGCCCGCAAGCGATGCACGGTGATGTCAGCCTCGGGGCCGCTCAGGTGTACCGCGTGCGGCTGTCCTTGCGTATCGAGGCCGGCCACGTAGCCATCGGGGCTCTCGGCCCACTTGAGGGTGATAAAGGGGCGGCGCTCACGTTGATTGACCCTAAAGCCCGGGTTGAGGGCCTGATAAGGGGTCGGGTCAGGAGCCAAAACCACCTCGATACCATGTTCGCGCAAGCGCCTCAAGCCACGGCCAGCTACCTGGGGATTGGGATCCACGCAGCCTACTACCACTCGGCCAATGCCCCGCTCGATGATCAGATCGGCGCAGGGAGGCGTTTTGCCGTAATGGCTACACGGTTCCAGGCTGACGTAGATGCTGCATTGAGGGAGCAGGGCCGCATGCTCGGGATTGAGAGCGGCGAGGGCGTTTACCTCGGCGTGAGGCCCGCCGCTGTAGGCGTGAAAACCTTCCGCCAGAATGCGACCCTCATGTACGATCAGCGACCCAACCTGCGGATTAGGAAACACCCTGCTACTGCCCAAACGGGCTAGTTGCAGGGTGCGAGGCAGAAAGACAGCGTCTTGTAGCTGCCACATGTACGATTGAGGTATTTATTTGCAACAGGTCAAAGCCTGTGGAAAGCTCAAAAAAAGCAAGAACTGCATCGCACCGATCGACTACCTACCGCTGCTTCCTTTCGGACCTGACGGAGTTTAGCAGGATCTGGTCGTGCAGCCTTGCAAGCATCAAAGGTAGTACAAGCGTGGAGATTTGCAAAAGCTCAGGGAGAAAAAACGGACTTTCTGCTGTCTTTTCCTTAAACAAACGCGCCCGGCTTGGGGCCGGGCGTTTGGGGAAAGGTAGCGGTGGCAACATACCAAGGGTGGTAGATGGTCGAGGTAGAACGCTAGGGCCTGTTTTCAACCTCACCCGGGCCCCATCCTATCCTCGATCTCGAATGCTGAGTACCCAATTTTGAATATAAAATTAGACCTTCACCTTCATCTGCTCCATGAGGGTGAGGAAGGGCTTGGTATTCTGCATCACGTAAAAGTGCAGGAAGGGAAAGCCCGCCTCGATCAGTTCGATGCATTGCTTCATGGCCCAATCGACGCCCACCTGAATTTGATCTTTGCGCTCTTTGGCGGCGAGCATACGCTCGGTCAGCTCTTGAGGGATATCGATGTGAAAGATCGAAGGCAGCACCGTGAGGTGCTTGGGCGTGGTCATGATTTTCATGCCAGGGATGATAGGCATGGTGATGCCGTATGCGCGGGCCTTCTTGACGAAGTCGATGAAAGCATGGGTGTCGAAGAACATCTGAGATACCGCGTAGTGTGCGCCCGCGTCTTCCTTACGCTTGAGGATTTCCAACTCAAAATCCAGGTTAGGCGCTTCGAAGTGCTTCTCGGGATAGCAAGATACGCCGATGCAGAAATTGGTCTTGGCCGCATCTACCAGGTCATTGTCTAGGTAGCTACCCTCGTTCATGTCATTGACTTGGTTGACCAGGTCGATGGCGTAGTTGTTGACGCTGCGGTCCTGCGGGATAGGGCGGGTGTTTTGTTTGTCGCCGCGAATGGCCAGGATGTTTTCGATACCAAGGTAGTTGAGCTCGATCAGCGCATCTTCGGTTTCTTCGCGGGTAAAGCCACCACAAAGCATGTGGGGCACTGGCTCGAGGTTGTATTTGTACTTAATCGCCGCGCAGAGGCCAAAGGTGCCAGGGCTTTTGCGCTTGACTTTTTTCTTGTAGGTGCCATCGGGCATCTCTTCCCAAATTACCTCAGCCGCGTGGCTAGTTACGTCGATAAAGGGAGGATGGTAAGGCAGCACCGATTCCACGGCTTCATAAAGCTTGCGGATGTTGCGTCCTCGCTTGGGAGGAATGATTTCGAGACTGAAAGTAGGGTTCTTGGCGGATAACAAATGATCTACGACTCTCATTCAGATATTTCAGTTTGAGTTGTTAGTGAAAGAGCGAACCTGAGTTGGTAAAGCCAGGTAGCAACTCAGGCCCGAATGGCCTCGACTGGGTCAAGGCGGGCGGCCATCAAAGCCGGCAGAAAGCCTGCTAAGAGGCCAATGAACAAAGATAGGCCCAGGCCTATCAATACATCTTGCGGCGAAAAAGCCACCGTGAGCGGGATTTGTAGACTTTGGAGCAACACCTGAATCAGGCCCCCCACCCCAAATACCAACAGCAGGCCCAACAACCCTCCCAGCCCACAGATGAGCAGGGCTTCGGCTACAAATTGGTACAAAATAAAGCCTCGCGTAGCCCCCAGCGCTTTTTGCACCCCGATCTCCATGGTGCGCTCCCGCACCGAGATGTACATGATATTACCGATGCTAAAGCCACCGATCAGGATAGAAAAGAGGCTGATGACCCAGCCTCCGCTCTCCAGGTAGCCAAAGAACATGTCGAAGCGATCCATCAGGGCTTCCTGTTTGTTGATCGCAAAATTATTTTCGGCCTGAGGCCGCAGGCCCCGCGCCGCGCGCATCAGCCCTTCGATTTCATTTTCTACCCAAGGCAGCGATTCATAGTCCTGGGCCTTGACCACGATCATCTTGTCGATGCTGCGTGAGGTGAGGTTATATTCCCCTGCCAACAAGCGATAGGGCAGGTAAATTTTGTCGTCTTCGTTGGGCATACCGGGAAACAACGGTGCCCCCTGTCGTGCTTGCACCCCGATCACGCGCAGGCGCTTGCCCCCTACGCGTAGGGCTTGCCCGATAGGATCGCCCTGAGGGAAGAGGTTGCGAGCCAGGTTATCGCCGATCACGCATACCGCGCTGCCGAGGTGGCTCTCCATCTCGGTAAAAAACCGCCCCGCTTGCAGGCGCAGATCGCGCACCGCTTGCTCGTCGCGGGTAACTCCCGTGATCTCAATGCCACTTACGTTGCGGCCATTAGCTCGTAAAGCCTGATTTCTGACTGTCACCTCATAGCTAACTCCGTCAACCCTGCGGAGGTTTTGCTTGAGCTTCTGAAAATCGCGGTAAGAAGCTTTGGGCCGCCCCACGAACTTGTACCATTCATCTCGCCCCTCGGCCCAAGGCCAATGGTGTACGAAGATCACCGTATTTCCCAGGGTAGAAAGATTGCTCGTCAGAGAAGTTTGGAGGGAATTGACCATGGTCAGGATCCCCGTAATGGCAGAAATGCCAGTAGCTACCCCCAACATGGTCAGGAAGCTGCGCTGTCGGTTGGCACGCATGGCACTGAGTGCCAATCGAACCCCTTCACGTGCAAGATGCAGCAGGCTCATACTGCGAAGATACGAAAAGATAAGGCTTATACCATATAAGAGTAGGAAGGAGGTCAGTCAAATGGTGGCGCATGGTCCCTCCGTAGGGCCGCAGCATGCTGCGGCCCTACTTTGCTAGCGCCTGCTTGGTAAATTCCGAGAGCACCATGCGCCCGCTCAGCTCGGCGCGCTGTTCCAGCAACCGATCCCAGTCTTCGCAGCCCGCCCAGAAGGTGGTTTTCAGCTCGCGCTGGGCCTCGGGGTTGACGGTGAGCAGGTAATCGGCCAGCTTGAGCACGGCCTCATCCAGCGCCTCGGTGCTATCGTGCACCTCGGCGTAGAGGCCCTTTTGCTGGGCCCATTCGGCAGCATAAAAGGTATTGGCGTCGATGGCGAGCTGACTCATGGCCGACACGCCTAGCTTGCGGGTTACCGCCGGCCCTACCACAAAGGGACCGATGCCGAGGTTGAGCTCGCTGAGCTTGACCGCGGCAAATTGGGTGGCCAGGCAGTAATCTGTGGCCGCTGCCACCCCCACGCCTCCGCCCACCGCTTTGCCCTGCACCCGCCCGATGATGAGCTTGGGGCAGCGGCGGCAGGCGTTGATCACGCGGGCAAAGCCCATGAAAAACTCCTTGCCCGTGGCAAAGTCCTTGATGGCCACCAGCTCATCGAAGCTCGCCCCCGCACAAAAGGTGCGATCTCCGCCACTTTGCAGCACGATCACCCGCGTGGCCTCGTCGCGGCCCGCCTCTGTGATGGCCTGCGCCAACTGGGCCAGGATCTCGCCCGGCAGCGAGTTGTGCTTGGGGTGAAAAAAGGTGATCCGGGTCAGCCCCGGCTTGATCGATTCGCGCTTGACGTATGCTTCCACGATAAAATTCGGAATGGGAGATTTGTGATTCGGAAGAGGGCCATGGCTCCATTTCGAATCACGAATCTCGAATGATCAAATCAAAAACGGCACCACGATCGCGGCGGTGGCCACCAGCAGGATGATAGAGAGGATGCGATAATTTTTGTACCAAGGCAAGCCCGCCAGCTCTTCTGATTCGGCCGCGAGCATATCGCGCTGCCAGGTGTAGCCCTCTAGCTTATCGAGCGCAGGTGGCGGGGTCAGCAGGCTCACCACCACGTGCAGCACGGCGCAAAAGAGGAAAAGCAGGGGTGCCTTGTGCAAGAAGTGGACCTCATTGATGGCCGGAAACCAGCCATACATCTCCGAGAGCAGCAGGAACACCGCGATCACAAAGCCGGAAATCAGCGAGATGAAGGCCCCGTGGGAGTTGGCGCGCTTCCAGAAGAGGCCCAGCATGAAGGCCGAAACCACCGGC
This sequence comes from uncultured Bacteroidia bacterium, assembly GCA_964449365.1. Lineage (GTDB taxonomy): Bacteria > Bacteroidota > Bacteroidia > J057 > J057 > CAYVAP01. Next base: position 7,903 of record CAYVAP010000040.1, on the reverse strand, counting down.
GGGCTGATAAAGGAGAGGACCAGTTGCAGGTATTCGAAGATAGAGGGAAAGCTCTCGATTTGTGGGGCCCACAGCGCGGCCAGCACCACCAGTCCCAGGGTGATGCCCTGCCCTACGCGCACCAGCGCCTGGCTGCTCAGGTTGGGGTTGAGCTGGGAGACGAAGTCCATGGTAATCAGGGTGGAGGCTGAGTTGAGCGTGGCCGAAATAGACGAAGACATCGCGGCCAGCAGGCCCGCCAGCACCAGACCCAGCAGCCCGGTGGGCAGCAGCTTGAAGAGCAGCAGGGGGTAGGTCAGGTTGGGGCAGTCGGCCAGGTTGGCGCAAATGTCGCCGGTGTCCTGCGGGTCGTATTGCAAAAAGCTGATGTCCATCTCGGAGAAAAGCGGAATGGCCAGCATGCCCGGAATCACCATGATCAGCAGCACCGGCAGCTTGAGTAGGCCCGCAAAAAGGGCCCCCCAGCGCCCGTGATCCACGCTTTTGGCACTGAGCACCCGCTGCACCATGAACTGGTTATTGGCCCAAAAATAAAAGCCCAGCAGTGGCACTCCAAAGAGCAGACCCGTCCAGGGCATGCTGTCGTCGTCGATGGGCCCCGCGAGGTCCCACATGTACTCTGGTGGATGGTCTAGGTAGCCGCTGTCGTGCTTGGTCTCCAGCGATGTAGTCAGCGCCTCCCAACTGCCCACCTCATTGAAGGCAAAGACCGTGAGCAGCACCGACCCTAGGATGAGCAGCACCGCCTGGATTACTTCGGTATGAACTACCGAGGAAAGCCCGCCAGGAATGGTGTAGGCCGCTGCGGCAAAGGCCAGCAGGATGATGATCAGGAGAGAATCGGCCTCAGGAAAAAGGATCTTCAACACCAGATTGCCTGCGTAAAGGGCCGAGGCGATGTCGATGATCACGTTGCCGATCACGGTGATGAAGGAAAAGTAGTAACGGGAACGGCTGTCGTAGCGGCGCTCTAAAAACTCGGGCATGGTGTAGACCCGCGAGCGCAGATAAAAGGGCAAAAAGAAGATGGCAAAGAAGACCAGCACCACCGCTGCCATCCATTCGTAGTTGTACACCTTCACGCCGTTGGCGTAGGCATCGGAGGCCAGACCCGTGAGGGTGTTGGAAGAAATGTTGGCAGCAAAGAGCGAGATCCCCACGATGGGCCAGGTCATGTCGCGCCCGGCCAGAAAGTAGTCTTCGGAAGAGCCGCGCTTGGCCTTGCTCAGGCCATACCAGATCATGACCACGACGTAGCCGACCATGATGCCGATGTCGATGTAGCTAAGAGAAAATTCGGTGGTTGGTTCCATGTTCGCGAGTAGTAGGAGGAGTCATTCGGAATTCGAGATTCAATATTCAGAATTGCGCGGAGTCCATCACGAATGGCGAATATCGAATTGACTAGTAAACAGTTCGAAGATACGCCTTTTCGAAGAAATCCGAAAAAGTACGAAAGCCATGCAGCGCCCTAGGAATAGGCTGCGTTCAAAGAATAGCCGATCGACATCGTTTTCGGTAGGGCTCACGAGCCGGAATTTTTTTTGAAAAAATGTGCGCTCGTGAAAATGTGCGCTCATGAGGCTTTGCAAGCCGAACCCACGCTCATGAGGCTTTGCAAGCCGAACCAGCTCGGCTTTTTTGGGGATAAGAGTGGAAAAAGTCAGATACGACCAATCGGGGCACAGGAGAAATCCGTACCTTGGAGCTTTAGCCTTTCACCCCCCAGGTCAGTATGCAGCGGTTTAGTTTCTTTGTGGTCGGACTTGGATTTTTTTTGATGGCTAGTTGGCCAGCCGAGGTATATCAGCCCGAGGCAGGCTCAGAAGCAGAAACGCATTTCTACCAGCTCTCCTACCAGGACATTTGCCTCAAGATCATCCGCGACTCAACCCTCTATGCGCAGGGCTGGGATACCCTGCGGCAGCCGCGCTTCTGGCGTCAGGCGATGCAACTGCCCCCTGATACGGTGCTGGTCAACATAGCCGAAACCCGCGAGGTGGTGGACACGCTCACGCAGTTTCACCCCATCTTCTACAGTCGCCGCCAAAAACGCGCCTACGAAGACAGCGTCAAGCGCGCCCATGGCATGGCGCGGCACGAGGAGATCTTCTTCACCAACGGGCGCAACCACTTTTACCAATTCGAGCAGATCCTCCCTGACATCGACCTGGCGGTGGAAATTTTTGGCGAAGAGGGAGTAGATCCCTGGTACGCCCAGGCCATTTTGCTGATCGAGAGCCCTGGCCGCCTGCAATTCAGCGTAGATGGAGCCTACGGAGCCTTTCAACTCATGGCTGTCGTGGCCCGCGAGCTAGGGCTTACTGTCAACGACTCCATCGACGAGCGGCAGGACCTCGAAAAATCTGCCCGAGGGGCAGCGCGCTTCATCGACCGAGTCTGTCTGGTGCATACCCGCAACCTGTGTAAAGCCTACGACCTCGCGTTCGACGAACGAGAAACCTGGTTTCGCCTGCTGACCATGCACGTCTACCACGCCGGTATCGGCAACGTGCGCCGCGCCGTGCGGAAGATGCGCCCTGAGCAAGGGGGCATGGCCTTCATCACCGAGCTGTGGCAGACCAAGTCTCGCCGCTTTGGCAACGCTTCGCAAAACTATTCGCAGATCATCCTGGCGGCCATGATGGAACTTGATGCCTTGGTCGATCGGCAGGGCATCATTTGTCCGCCCGATTTGGCGTCGCTTTAGGAGTAGATATCGTTGGTAATGTCGCGGATCACAGCGTCGAGGCGTTGGGTTTCTGCTCTGAATAGCTCAAAGAGGCGGCGCGCCTCCCCCCCGAGGAGCTCTTCTTCGAAGATCTCGATCAGGGCCAGTTGGTTGGCCACGTGCCGCCGTATGCGATGCGATTGATAGAATGAAATGTGGGCCAACTTCTGAGATTGGCGCTTTACTTCCTCCCGCACGATTTTTTCTTCGTGGATGTCGTGGTAGAGGAGCGCTACGCCAAAGAGACGCGCTGCACGATTGCGCACCGGAAAAAAAGTACAAGAAAGCCAACGCGTCTGTTGATTGGGTAACAGAACTTCTCGCTCTGGCCAATTGACGACCTCTCCGGCAAAGGCTTGATTGACCTTATCCAGAAATTCGCGTTCGTCAGATGAAGCTACCAAGGGCCAGTAGTCGGCTTGGAGTTTGAGCTGCTGCTGAAAGTACGTTTGCACAAATTTTTCGGCGGCGTCATTGAAATACATCACCTCAAAGATCGGACTCACGATCACGACCATGTCGCGCGAGTGATCGAGCAGCCATTCCATCACGTCTCCGTTGAAAAGTAGCTGCTCTTCCCAAGAAAGCACGGCTTGGACGGGCGCCCAGCGCAAGACGGCTTCTATCAGCCCCTTATCATGGGGAAACAGCACCAGATGGACACGCAACCCCTCTAGCACGCCTGCTTTGAATCGGAAGCCCACTGGATTGCGCGTACGTAAAGCTGCTTCCAGCTTGGCGCGCTTATCAGCTTGGTTCACTTCCGGAAACAATTCTATCAACGACCGAAAGGAGCCGACATCTAGCGGCGACGAAGATTTTTCTTCGCGCAATAAAATCTGCCAGTCTGCATCTAGGTCGAAGCGGACTTCATGAAAAATGGGATAAGTCAACGCTGTAAGTTAGAGATGAACAAGCTACTTGATGCAAAAGGTCAAGAGATATATCACGCTCAAGTTATGCTATTTCGATAATGGTTGCAAACGAATCACGTAGCTCTCTGACGAATAAGCATCCCTGTCGAATGCATCGATCGGCTGGCGTAAAAAAGAGCAGCCATCTTCTCGGGTTGAGAAAATGGCTGCGTTTGAGGGCCGGAGAGAACGCCTTGCTGCGTTACTTCAGTTGGGCGATCACGTTTTGGGCAAATTGGCTGGTGGTAGCCTCGCCGCCCAGGTCTTTGGTGCGTTTGCTGGGATCAGCCAGGGTAGCAAAGAGGGCCTTTTCGACGCGATCTCCCGCCTCGGCCATCTCTAGGTAGCGCAGCATCATGATAGCCGATTGAAGCATGGCTGAGGGGTTTGCGAGGTTTTTGCCCGCGATATCGGGGGCGCTGCCGTGCACCGCCTCGAAGATGGCGCAGCCATCGCCCATGTTGGCCCCGGGCACCAAGCCCAGGCCACCTACCAGGCCCGCGCCCAGGTCGGAGAGGATGTCGCCAAAAAGATTGGTAGTAACGATCACATCGTAGCGACTGGGGTAGATGACCATCTGCATGGCCATGTTGTCGATGATGCGATCTTCGTATCCGATCTCAGGATAATCGGCTGCGATTTCCTTGCCCACGCGCAAGAAGAGGGCCCCAGCTTGCTTGATGATGTTGGCCTTGTGTACCGAGGTTACCTTCTTACGGCCCTGCTTTCTGGCGTACTCAAATGCCGACCGGATGATGCGCTCCACTCCTTTGCGGGTCACGCGCGCGATGGCATCGGCGATCTGATTGCGCTCATCGAAGATCTCGAAGCCTGAGTATAGCCCTTCGGTATTTTCGCGAAATAGCACCAGATCTACGTCCTTGAAGGGCGTCTCTAGGCCCGGAATGCTCTTGGCGGGGCGCACGTTTTGGTATAGGTCGAATTTTTGCCGCAGGCCCACGTTGATGCTCTTGAAGCCCTCGCCTACCGGCGTAGTCAGCGGCCCTTTGAGAGCGACTTTGTGAGTCTGTATCGACTCGATCAGCTCTTGCGGGATCAGGTCGCCTACCTCCCGAAAGGCAGTCAGGCCCGCTTGCTGTTCGTCGTATTCCAGGCCCGTGTCAGCCGCATCGAGAATATCTACCACAGCATCGGTAATTTCAGGACCGATGCCGTCGCCAGGGATCAGGGTAATGGTAGGCATGATGAATGATTGTCGAGGTGAAAAAACGGGTAGCGAAGATTCGCAACCTGCGGAAAATTTGGAGGCAAATATCCGTTGCGCAGGGGGGAAAACCAACTTTTCAGCCCGAAAGCCTAGCCTACTCACTTCGATGAGGCGGAAGGAAGATACACCGATGCCCACAGCGACAGCATGCTTTGCTCGGGCAGCGTCCCCAGCAAGGTATAGCTAATGATACGCCCCTCTGCCTCGACTTGATCGTCCCCAATCACAGAGCCGTTGCTATCGCGCTGGATGCGCCGCTGACTCCGGTTGCTGCGGCTGAAAGTGGCAAATAGTGGCAGATTCACTTCGACTCCTAGACTCAGACGCTTTCCCAAGGGATAAGTCGCTCCCAGCAGCGGGATGACCCCCACGGTATAGCCAGTGGACTGGTTGCGGCTAGACTGAAAAAGTTGCTCGCCGTTGGCCAGCGGATCATTCCGCTCGGATTCGATGAAATTTTGTTGCCAACCTAGCGCCAAATCCAGCCCTGCATAGAGCCAGAGGGGAGCGAGGAATCGGTTGTACTGCCAGCCACTCTGCACCGTAACGGAAGTAAATCCGCGCTCAATGGTATTTCCCTGCCCAGCCTGTAGGCCAGAGGCATGGACCACGAAATCCTGCGTTTGGCTAAAATCACCAAAAAATGCAACACGTCCCCGCCAGGTCTGTCGGTCCCCATGATGGCGATACATCAACTCGTACGTCGGCGAAAAATTGATCAGCACCGGAGATAGGTCAGCCGCGAGTTCGTGGCGGGGCAAAGTCTGTCCTGGCAGATAGCTGCTCCACACCAGCACCACCAGCCCAGTCATGATGCGATACGTCATACGTTTGGTCGTTGAGATCAATCGAACCATCTATCTACCCAAAGTACCGCCCTCGCCCCTGATGGTTGGTCAGAAGATCGTTGACCCCAGAGCGACCCTCTCGATCCCTCCCGACTCCCGCCACACTTCGCCCAAAGCAAGCCCCTGTTCGTGGTTCGTGATTTGTAGTTCGTGCTTCGCTGTTCACTACCCCCCGATCACTGCTCACTGTTCCCTGTTCCCTGTTCATTGATCACTGCTCACTCTTCCCCGATCACTGTTCACTGTTCACTGTTCCCTGTTCATTGATCACTGCTCACTCTTCCCCGATCACTGTTCATTGCTCACTCTTCCCCAATCCCCGATCCCTGATCACTGTTCATTGATCACTACAAAACCCCGGGCATCATCGCAACAAAAAAGGCGGTCAAAACAGGCTCAGGACCACCCAAAATCAGTAGCGGAACGCGGCTGCGGCGAAGGTCAAGCCGCCACCTGAGCCCACGAAGTGGACCAGATCGCCGCGCTTCACCAGGCCGCGCTCTACCGCGTCATGGAAGGCCATCGGAATACAGGCTGATCCGGTATAGGCATAGCGATCCATGATGGTGTGCGCTTTTTCTTGCGGCAAGCCCAGATGATCCATGGTAGCCCGCAGGCTGTTGATGTTGATCTGGGTAATGAAAAAGCGATCCACCTCTTGCGGCGTAGTACCGGTCTGTTCGCAGAGGTTGAGGATCATTTTGCTCCATTCCTCCTTATTCAGTTCGGCTGGAAAGCGATACACGAATTTCAGTTGATGATCGCGACGCTCAATCACCGTCTCATCCACCGGCTGTCGGCTGCCTCCGGCGTAGATGCCCATGCCGTCATAATATTGCCCCATGGCGTGGAGGTGGCTGGCCAGGTAGCCGCGTACTTCGGTTTCTTCTGCGCCGAGCACCTCTGCGCCAGCGCCATCGGCAAAGAGGGTAACCGTTTTTTTGTCGTCGCGGTTGAGGTACTTGCTCATGGCGTAGGCCCCGATCACCAACGCATACTGGTAGTTGGGCTTGGCCCGCAGGTACATGCTCGCGGCGTCTAGGGCCGTAACGAAGCCCGCGCAGGCAGTGTTGAGGTCAAATACCCCAGCCTTGGTGGCTCCCAGGCGATGCTGCACCACCGATGAAGTGGCGGGCGACACGTAGTCAGGCGTATCCGTAGCGATGATCAGCAGATCGAGCTGCTCAGGGCGAACTCCCGCGCGCGCTAGCGTCTGCTGTGCCGCAGCCACACAGAGATCGGAAGTGGCTTCGTGCTCGCGACACCAGTGTCGCTCGAAGATATTGGCATTTTCCTCCAGCCAGGTGCTCACGTCGATGCCCAGGTGCTTGTCAAAGTACGCATTGGACAAGACCTGATCCGGCACGTAAGCCCCCGTGGAGAGGATTACTGCGTTTTTCATAAAGTCGATTCAGTAATTCGAAATTCGTGATTCAAGCATTGGAAGGCTTTTCCAATGACGAATCACGAATTCCCAATTGTACCATTACAAGGTGATCCCCCCATCCACGCTCAGCACGTGGCCGTTGATAAAGGCAGCGTCTTCTGATGCGAGGAAGAGGTAGGCATTGGCGATCTCCTCGGGCTTACCGAAGCGGCCCACGGGAGTACGGCCTTCGATCGAGGCAATGACCTTTTCGGGGATGGTCTCGATCATCTCGGTGGCGATGAAGCCTGGTGCGATGGCGTTGGCAGTGACGCCTTTGCGGCCCAACTCACGGGCCCATACCTTGGTCATACCGATGACGCCAGCCTTGGTGGCCACGTAGTTGGTCTGGCCAAAGTTGCCATACAGCCCCACCACCGAAGAGGCACTCACGATGCGGCCATAGCCTTTTTCGGTCATGTAGGGCGTTACAGCGCTGGTGCAGTAAAATACTCCAGAGAGATTCACGTCGATCACCTGCTGCCACTGGTCCTGCGTCATCTTCTTGAGCGAAGCGTCGCGGGTGATGCCAGCGTTGTTGATCAGGATGTCGATGGCTCCGTACTGTTCGAAGACCTGAGCCGCTGCCGCCTTCACAGCTTCGAAGTCAGTGGTGTTCACCTGTATGAATTCGGCCTTTTGGCCGTTGTCGCGGATTTCCTGAGCGGTTTTTTCGCCCAGTTCCTCGTTCATGTCCCAGATGCCCACGGCCGAGCCCTCGCAGGCAAAGAGCTGAGCGGTAGCTTTGCCGATCCC
>CAYVAP010000039.1:0-14990 GCA_964449365.1 uncultured Bacteroidia bacterium | reverse complement strand
TTGAGGGCGACGATGGCAGCTCGATGCGCATTGACGTTAGGGACGAAAAGCTCGACCCCAACGAGTCGATGCTCAAAATGCAGCGCAAACGCTACCTGACCATGGCCATCGAGCGATTGCCTGAGAAGTACCGCACCCTGGTACAGTTGAGATATTTTCAGGAACTCTCTTACGAAGAGGTGGCCAATGAATTACAGATTCCGCTTGGCACCGTCAAGGCACAGCTTTTCCGGGCTCGTGAGCTCCTCAATCAGGAACTAAAAAACATCAAGCCCCAGATGTAGGAAAGGGAGTGGAAAATCCCTTTCACTCAGACTGTCCCTCGCCCATGGCCTCTCTGAGGGAGGCCTCTTGGGATTCAAGAATGGCCTCTATTTCATCATCGTCGAGCAGGCGTAGCAGTTTAAACTCGGTGCGGCGGTTTTTCTGCTTGTTTGCGGGAGAGTCGTTGGGCACTTTGGGCTGGCTCTCGCCATAGCCTTTGGCCACCATACGCTCTCGAGGCACCCCTTGCTGTGCCAAAAAGTTGACCACTGTATCGGCGCGATTCTGCGAGAGTCCCCGATTGTACTCATCGCTGCCGTCGCTATCAGTATGGCCTGAAATCTCCACCACGATACGGGGGTTTTCTTCCATGATGAGGAGCAAGCGATTGAGCTCATTGATCGAGATAGACCGCAGGGTCCACTTGGCCACGTCAAAATAGATATTTTTTAGCTCCATGTAGGCCCCGATCATCAGTTGGTTGAGAGCGACATCATGCTGAAGGTCCTCGATGCGGCTCTCGGGTAAGTCTACGTAAGAGACGTTGAAGAAGTAGCCTTCGGCACTGGTGCTGATCTCAAACTGGCCATATGGGACGCAAGCGCGATAGCGACCGAGGGAGTCGGTACTGACCCGAAGCAGCTCGGCGTAGGAGCTATCTGGCAGCACCTCTCGGGTGTTGCGGATCACCAACTGGGCCATTGGAATGGGGGCGCCCGTAACAGAGTCCGTCACGGTACCAAAAATGCAGGGCTGCTTGGGCCGAGGCTTGAGCGGCACGTCTACGCGCAGGCCCTCTTTGCCATGAGATTGACGCAGCCCGAAATAGCGGCGGTTGGCCTCGTACTCGGGAAATGTCGCCTGTACCTGATAATCGCCGATCGGTAAATAGGTGCGATACTCGCCCTGCGGATCGGCAACCAGAGATTGCAGCAGCCGCCCGTTTTTGGTGCTGATCGTTACCAGGGCATCGGCCAGCGAAGCATCCGTCTCCACGTCGTAGATGCGCCCGTAGACTTGAGTGCCTCGTATGAGGTAGACGTTTTTGACCGTATCATGGTCGGGCATATGAAACGCCTCGCGGTACAGTGGCCAGTGACGGGCCCGAATCCGGATAAGGTAGTCGCGCTCGGTGGGAGGGCATAGTTCGAAGGCTCCACGTTGGTCGGTCACTACCGTCTCGACCCGCCGGTTGTCGGGGGTACGCAAGGCAAATTGGGCATTGGCCAGCGGGGTGTTGGTCTCGCCATCGTACACGATGCCACTCAGGCAAGGGATGCTGGCCGAAGGCGGTACGGCCAGTGAGGCATGCACGTTGATCATGTTGTCGTCGACCGAGGAGGTGATGAGGTCGATGTCTCCGTCGGCATCGACGTCGCCCGCAGTGATGTCGGTGTTGAAGGGCCCCGAAGCTAGCCCCAGCGAGGTGGCAAATACGCCTTCGCCCTGGTTGAGGTGGTCGTGGATGGCATTGTCTGCGATAGAGCAAGTGATGATGTCGAGCAGCGAGTCGAGGTTGACATCGACGATCACCAGCCCAAAGTTGTGGTCGCCCGAGCGCATGCGAATCAGACGTTCGAAAGTGCCGTCTCCTTTGCCCAAGTGGATGCATAGATCCGTGTTAATGTAGGAGCCAGCCGCCAGATCGACGATGCCGTCGCCGTTGAGGTCGCCAGCCCCCAGGGCCCAAGCGTCGTCTACTGAGCGCAAGTATTTGGAGGGCAGAAAGCGATTGTCTCCTGCCGAAAGGTAGTAATAGAGGTAGCCGTCGCTACATCCGGCTACCAGGTCGGTCTTTTGGTCTTGGTTGAGGTCTACGGCCAAGATGCTACGTGGCTTGGCGGGTACCCGCAGCGAGGAGGAGACTTCGAAGACGCCGTTGCCGCGGTTGAGGTAGCGTCGGATTTTTTTTTCGGTGACATTGACCAGCACCAAGTCTTGGTCGCCATCCTGGTCGAGGTCGAGGGCGTCGATGTCGTGGGGCATGATGCCTGCGGGAAGCTGCTGTCGCAGCATCAGGCCGCCGCGCCCATCGTTGTGTAAGATGTATAGTTCCCCTTTGATCCCTACCGAGGCGATATCGGGCCACTCATCGCCGTTGGCATCGAGGAGGCAGAGAGCACGATTGGCCGAAGGGCCGGGAAATGTCCGGCGCTGGCTGAAATTGCCGCGCCCATCGTTGTAGTTGACGTTGACCTTCCCATCATTTTTGGAGGCGGTGACGATATCTAGGTCGCCATCTCCGTCCATGTCTGCGCTGACCAGATTCCAGTTTTCGGAGCCTGAGGGGTAAGATGTTGGATCGATGAATAGGTGTCGAGCTTCTTTGACGGGCTGCTTTGGTAATGTGTCCTGAGCAGATACGGATCCTGTCAGGGTGAGGAGTATGGGCAAAACCCAGGGGGTGAGTAGAAGGTGTTTCAGGCACATGAATGGAACCTTTTAAGCTTATTCGCAAAGGTAATAATAATTGAGAGGGGGAAAGGATTTGTCAGGGATAATTTCTGGCTGATTGGTCGGCTCGTGGCCGATCTTATCTTAGGTTGATGAGAAAGAATGTCGAAACTGAGGATAGTAAAACGCTGTGCGTAGGCCCTGCGAGGTAGGCCTGACAGATATCCCCCTTTTTTCCCCTCAATTAGTCGTGTAGTAGCCCGCTGAACTCGCTCAGCGAACGCAGATAGCCATTTACCCCGCCAAGGTAGGTCCATCTGCTGATGTAAGGCTGCTTCATACTAACAAGCTGTCCATCAGCTATTCCTACTACGAATGACTGATCACGAATTTCGAATGCGAAGCAACAGCGAGGCCGATTTTATATTCTTTCCAACAATGGACAAGGTTGGAAGTTAGTGTATGCAATGCTGCAAAGAATTAATTGCTAGTGAAAATAATTTTCCCCGTTTTCTTGGAATTTTGGGAGAATTCTATGTGTTTTGCGCCGTGATTGCTTGAGTGGTTATTTTCTTATCGTTCTAATCTTCTGAATTAGAGCAATTTAAGAAGCTGTCTGTTTGATAGAAATTTAAATCCATTCGCCATCATCCCCACCACCCCACACATTGAGCCACTCACTAGGTAATCGATTCCAGCAGAATTGATTATTTATCTCTTGCACATTCTCTTCTTTTCGTTGAAAGAGAGGTTAAGATTAATCGTTCTAAATACTTCATATGAAACAGTTTTACTCGTGGTTTTGCTTACTCATAGCCTTTGGGCTGACAGTAGCAAACGTATCTAGTGCATACGCTCAGCAGCGTACCATTACCGGGACTGTGCAGTCTTCCGATGAGGAAGTCTTGATCGGTGCCCGCATCGTAGTCAAAGGGAAAAACATCGGTACCATGACTGATGCTGAAGGTACCTTTGAGCTTCAAGTCCCCGAGAGTGCCAAGGCTTTGATAGCTTCTTACCTTGGGATGCAGTCCAAGACCATCAAGCTCGACGAAGCGGGAGATCAACTGACTATCATCCTGATGCCAGAAGATATCGAGACTGACGAGGTAGTCATTACCGCGCTTGGCATTGCCAAAGAAGAGAAATCATTGGGATACTCGGTTCAAAAGCTGGATAAAGACCAGATTTCGTTGGTCAAGCCCGTGAATATCACCAATGCTGTGGCCGGTAAAGTAGCCGGGGTTTATGTAACTGGTAGCTCCGCTGGCCCGACGGCTTCATCCAACATCAACATCCGCGGGGCGGCCTCCCTGCTGGGCAACAACCAGCCGCTCTTCGTGGTCAACGGCATGCCCGTAACCAACGATCTGTACAGCTTCGATGATGGCCTCAACGGCTCCACCACCATCGACTTTGGCAACGCCGCTCAGATCATCAATCCTGACGACATCGAGTCGATGAACATCTTGAAAGGTCCAGCTGCTTCGGCGCTCTATGGAGCGCGTGCAGCCAACGGAGTGATCCTGATCGAAACCAAGACTGGCAAGAACACCGAGGGCGTCGGGGTCGAATTCAACTCCAATACGACCTTTGCCAGCATTTTACGCCTGCCTGACTACCAGAATGAGTACGGTTTTGGTGGCGGTGGCAAATACAGCTACAAAGACGGCAGTAACTACATTGGAGAGGAAGAGTACTACGAAGCCTACGGTGAGAACTGGGGTCCTCGCATGGATGGCCAAGAAATCATCCAGTTCAACTCTGATGGCGAGCCAGTGCCCTTCACGCCTGCGCCTGACAACGTGCGCAACTTTTTCCGTACGGGCGTGACCAGCATCAACAATCTGGCTCTGTCTTCGTCGGGTGAAACGGGCGATTATCGCTTCTCTTATACCAACTTGACCAACGAGGGCATCGTGCCCAACACCGATTTGCGACGCAATACCCTGCAGACCAGCATCGGCAAGCGCCTGCTGAATGACAAGTTGACCATCCGCGTCAACGCCATGGGCGTTGTTTCTGAGTCAGGCAACGTGCCCAACTCAGGCTACGACGAGTCTTCGTCTATCATGTACGGCTGGCTGTGGTACCCGCGCCAAGTAGAGATCGACGACCTGCGCGACTATTGGGAGCCGGGTCAGGAAGGGGTGCAGCAGCGCTATGTGGAAGACCTGTGGGTGAACAACCCTTGGTTTATTGCCAATGAAAACACCAACTCTTTTCAGAGCCGTCGCCTGATCGGTAACCTGCGAGCCAGCTATGAGATCACGCCTACCATCAATGTCCGCTTCCGTTACGGAGCTGACCTGTTGGATGAGCAGCGTCAGTACCGCCGCGCCCCTTCGACCAAGGGAGTGATCCGGGGGAGCTACCGCGAAGATGAGATTACCTTTTCGGAGACCAATGCAGAGCTGCTGATCGGCTATACCTCCGACCGTACGCGTGGTTCTGATTTCAACCTCGACGTGAAGGTAGGGGGTAACATCATGCGCCAAAATGGCAATATTCTGCGTGCCAACAACCCTCAGCTGGAAAACTTTGGCACCGACCCGAGTGTCTATTCGCTCAACAACGCTGCCTCGGGGGTATTGGTGGACGGTCAGCAAACCGAAATCGGTATTAACAGCCTTTTCGGGCTGGCTACCTTCTCTTATCGTAGCTTCATTTACCTGGATGCTACCTATCGCCAAGACTGGAACAGCACCTTGGTCAACCCCATCGAAGGGTTGGAAGGCTCGGAGTATAGCTTTGGCTATCCCTCGGTTTCGGTAAGTGCGATCCTCTCGGAGATGCTCAACATCCCAGCTTCTTCGCCTTTGACCTTCCTGAAGCTCAAAGCCAACTATGCCGAGGTGGGTAATGGCGCACCTGCTTACTCTTTTGGCAATACGTACACGCCCCGGCCTTCTTACGGGGATCGTCCGGCTTTTACGACCAACCGCACTATCGCTGACCCGCGACTACGCAACGAGCGTACCCGGGCCTATGAGGCAGGTATCGACGTGCGCATGTTCCAAAACCGTTTACGTCTCGATTTCACCTACTCTGACATACTGAGCTTTGATCAGGTGATCTTTCTGCCTACCGCCGCTTCCAGTGGATATGACTTCAACCTCACCAACGGTGGAGAAATTCGTAACCGTGGCGTCGAGCTGCTGTTGACTGGCGACATCGTCAAGCGTTCGGACTTTGGCTGGTCTGCCACCCTCAACCTGGGTCGCAACCGCGCCGTGGTCGAAAGTCTGCCAGATGTGATCACCAGTGGTCGCTACTCCATCGTGGCGGATATGTTCCCTGCAGATGGGGGCGCTGACCTGGAGTACGTAGCTGAAGAGGGTGAGCTACTGGGCCAATTGTATGGCTTGGGCTTTGTGCGCCACCCCGAGACCGATGAGATCATTCACCAAAATGGCTCGCCAATGTTGACCGAGGAAAAAGTATCGGCTGGTTCCTATCAGCCTGACTTTCGCGCGGGTCTATACAACCGCTTCCGCTTCGGCAATATTTCCCTCGGTTTCCTTTTCGACGGGCAGTTTGGCGGCAAGATTTACGCCCGCTCACATGCGATGTACAACACCGGCGGGACCATCACCAACGATGATGACCCGCTGCTCGACCTTTCCACCACTGAAGGGCGTACCACCTACCGCGTAACTGGCTACGATGCCAACAACGATCCGATCTACGAATTGGACCAGGAAGGTGGGGTCGTCGGCCCTGGCCTGAAATGGGAAGACCTCAACGAAGACGGTGAAATCAACTTCGATACTGAAGTATCCGAAAATGATGTCGCGATCGAGCCAGGTGGAGCTGGTTACACTGGCTATTTCTACACCTACTACGGCAATGGCTTCAACCGCGACAACATCGAAGCGGCTACCTATGACGCTACCTACGTGAAGCTGCGGGAGGTAAGCCTGAGCTACACCCTGCCCCAGTCTATCATAGACCGCACCCCGCTGGGGTCGCTGCGCGTATCGCTCATTGGTCGCAATTTGCTGCTTTTCACCAACGTGCCTACTATCGACCCAGAGACCTATTCGATCCGTAACGGCATTTTCGTCAATGGCTTCGAATCGACGCAGTTGCCTTCGACCCGCACCTTCGGGGTAGGGATCAACCTGGGCTTCTAGTCAACTATTTTTTTTATCGGTACACGGGATGCGGTATACGGAGATCAAGGACTTTCCCATCAGTGGTTGTGTCTCATACCGCATACCCTATACCTTATTCCGTTGTTTTTAAGTCAATCTTCGCATGAATATATCCAAATATCCCCTCATACTGGCCCTGATCGGGTTGATCGGGCTGAGTGCTTGTCAGCAGTTTGAGGAAGTGAATCTCAACCCCAATGAGCCGACCACGGTTCAGCCTGGGGTGCTGATGACCTCGGCCATTCGCAACAGCATGAATACCATGGTGAATGAGTCCTTTCTGCTGGGCAACAACGCCGGACAACTCACGGCCAAGACCCTGCGTAACGAGGTCGATGCTTACAACTGGAATGCCTTTCCCACCGTCTGGGAGGGTCTTTACGGTAGCCTGACCGACGTCAAGCAAGTGGAAGAACTGGCCGTAGAGGCTGGCAACGAGCAGCTCCAAGGAGCCGCCATCACCCTGCGCACCTGGATCTTTGCCACCCTGACCAATGTCTATGGCGACATCCCATATACCGAAGCTATCCAAGGCGACTCGGCCAACCTGACGCCCGCCTATGATGCGCAGGAAAACATCTACGCTGACATGCTGGCCAGCCTGGAGCGGGCCGCCATCCTGCTGCAAGGTAGTGGTTCCCTTACGGGCGATATCCTGCTGAACAACGATGCTACCAAGTGGCTGCGCTTCACCAACTCGCTGCGCCTGCGCCTGCTGATGACGGCGAGCCGCAAGCTGCCCAGCGCCAGCACGGATTTTGCAGCCATCGTCTCTGAAGGCAATATCATGCAGAGCAACGCCGACAACGCGGTGCTGAAATATCTCAACGCCGTTCCCAACGAGTTTCCGCTCATTCCGATCAAGCAGGGCGACTTTGATGCGGTGGCCCTGAGCAACACCGCCCTGAGCGTGATGGAGCCACTGGCCGACCCCCGCCTGGCTCGCTTTGCGCGCCCGGCCGAGACCGACTACACGGTATTTGCTGATACCACCTTCGACGGAGCTGAAAATGGGGCTGGCACCTGTGACAAGGCAGGCTCGCGCCTCGGTACTCAGTACTGGCAAGACCCTAATGAAACCCTCAAGGGCTACTCTGGCCCCTCCATGGGCGATGGCATCGCCATGACCTACGCCGAGGTAGAGTTTCTGCTAGCCGAGGCCGCCGCCCTAGGCTGGATCGAAAGCGAGGTCGAAGCACACTACCGCGCTGGCGTCGCCGCTTCCATGGAATACTATCAGGTGAATGTCGCCCCCTTTGGCTGGAGCGATTTTGATGATTTCTACGAAAACTCTGGCGTGGCCTACGACGAAGTTACCGATATCTGGCAGCAGAAGTGGATCGCTCTCTTTTTCACCGGACTGGAGCCATACTTCGAAGTGCGCCGCTGGTACCTCGAAGGCGGCAAAGGCTGGGAGAGCATTCCCTTCATGGATGAAGCCTGCGACAATGTCAACGGCGACCGACTGCCCATGCGATTTCTCTATCCTGGTCAGGAGCAAAGCCTCAATGCCGAAAACTACGCCGATGCCATCGCGCGCATCGGGGGTAGCAATAATATCAACGCCGATATGTGGCTGACCGAGTAATCTGAGTCGACCCGTCATTCCGGGGCGCTGTTTCTGACCGAGGGGAAGGAGCAGCGCCCTTTTTCTCGATCTAAACTCTTAGCCAAAGTCATAGTTAGTTTGTGTAGAAAGGGTCTTATGCTTCCTTCCTGCCCTACCTAGTTGTTTTCTGGTGAAAATTTTCGTATTAACGGCATAGAACTTTCGGCCCCTTTTGGGTTGTACCACCTGAAGCTGTAAACACATATGTCTGATCATCAATCCTCTCGTGAGCAACAGTCCCCCAAGGGCCTGAAAAAACATTTTGACGTGCATGGGCCAGTGTTTTGGCCCTCCGCCATTTTGATCGTGGTGTTTATCGCCATCACCCTGATCGTAGGAGAACCTATGCAGGAGATCTTCAAAACGGTACAAACCGGCATTTCGAATGTCGGCGGCTGGTTTTTCATCCTGTGCGTCAACATTTTCCTTGTCTTTTGCTTTTATCTAGCCTTTAGCAAGTATGGCCGCATCCGCTTGGGCGGGCAAGATGCCCGGCCAGAGTTTAGCACCAGTGCCTGGTTTGCCATGCTCTTTAGCGCTGGGATGGGCATTGGCATCTTGTTTTGGTCGGTGGCTGAGCCCGTCAGCCACTTCATGACCCCGCCCGAGAGCGTACTGGGCGACATTGATCCCAATGATATCCCTAATCGTACCCGGGCTGCTGAAGCCATGGGCCTCACCTATCTGCACTGGGGCATGCACGCCTGGGGCATCTACGCCCTGGTCGGCCTGGCGCTGGCTTTCTTTGCCTACAGCCGCAAGCTGCCCTTGAGCCTTCGCTCGGTCTTTTACCCCCTTTTGGGCGACCGTATCTACGGCTGGATCGGCGATGTGATCGATACCGTGGCCGTAATCGCCACCCTTTTCGGGCTGGCTACGTCCCTGGGTTTTGGCGTGAGCCAGGTGGCCGCTGGGCTTACCCACGTTTTTGGTATCCCCGATAGCATCTGGCTGGAGGTCGGTCTGATCATGGGCATCACCGGCGTGGCGACCATCTCGGTGGTGCTCGGCGTCGACAAGGGCGTAAAAGTGCTCAGTGAGCTAAACATGCGCCTGGCCGTGGTCTTCCTCGTTTTCCTCATCATCGTGGGCCCGACCTTGTTCATTTTCGACTCCTTTATCCAAAACATCGGCTACTATGCTCAAAATCTGGCCGAGATGAGTTTCTGGGCCGAGACTTATCAGCAGACGGATTGGCAAAACGGCTGGACCGTCTTCTACTGGGCCTGGTGGATCAGTTGGTCGCCCTTCGTAGGGATGTTCATTGCGCGGGTTTCGCGGGGTCGCACCGTGCGAGAGTTTATTTTAGGCGTTTTGATCGTGCCCTCGTTGTTGACCTTCTTCTGGCTGTCGGCCTTCGGTGGATCGGCCTTGTTTTTGGAGATCAATGGTATAGCCGACATGGCAGGAGCGGCTGATGAGCCTGCTACGGCGCTTTTCAAGCTATTGGATCAGTTTCCACTTAGCTCCATCACCTCCATCATCGGCATCATCCTGGTGACCATCTTTTTCGTTACCTCTTCTGACTCTGGCTCCTTGGTGATCGACAGCATCACTGCGGGCGGTAAGCTAGATGCTCCGGTGGGACAGCGCATTTTCTGGGCGCAAACGGAGGGGGCCGTGGCGGCCGTGCTGCTGCTCGGAGGCGGCCTCGGAGCCCTGCAGACCGCAGCCATCACCACAGGATTGCCCTTCGCCTTTATCTTGCTGGTCATGTGCTATTCTTTGCGGCAAGGGTTGCAGCGCGAATACGCCGAACTGGTCGAACTGGACAAGCAGCGTGATCGTAAATCTTACGAAAAGGTCATTCGCGACGTGGTCAGCCGCAGACGCGAAAAACAAGAAGCATAATGGTAGAAAAATAAATGCTCTGAGGGGTTGAAAGTTCCTGCGTAAGCACGACTTTCAACCTCTCCTTTTTCGCCTACTCCCCCCAACTCCACCCTCATGATTTCATCCTCATGAATCAACGCATTCTCATTTCTCTGGACCTGACAGACATGGACTTCGTGCTGCTACGCTACGCGAGCTTCTTAGCCCGAACGTTACGGCCCGCGAAGGTAATCTTCATGCACGCGGTAGAAATAGACCCTCACCAGCACTCTCTGCGAGATGTATTGCCTGACTGGGATATGCCACTGGAGGATATCATTCAAGAAGAAATCCAGCAGCGGGTAGAGGAGTACTTCGAAGCCCCCAAATCCGTAGGCACAGATATCCATATCCTGGCGGGCGATGCCACCCTAGGTATCCTCAAGTGGGCCTCTAATGAAAAGGTCGACCTGATCGTAATGGGAAAGAAGACTCGCTTTCGTGGCTCGGGCATCTATGGCGGCAAGATCGTGCGCCTCTCGCACACCGGCGTGATGTTTGTCCCGGAAAATGCGCGTACCGACATCAAGAAAATTTTGGTGCCCATAGACTTTTCCCCTTACTCTGCCATGGCTCTGCGCCATGCCCTCAATCTAGCCGACCACATGAATGCTACCGTGAGCTGCCAGCATGTGTACCAATTGCCCGTATCTTACTTCCCGGTGATTCGCGATCAGGCCAAGGTCCGCACCGAGGCCGAAAAGGAGGCTGACCGAGAGTACCGCCGATTCCTCAAGCCACTCAGCCTCACCTCCGCTCAGGTGCCATGCCACTACAGCATCGAAGACGGGCAGGGCATTGCCCACCATATTCACACCCATGCCATTCGCCTGCAACCTGACCTGATCGTAGTTGGTTCCAAAGGAAGAACCGACGCCGCCGCCCTGCTGCTGGGTAGCGTAGCCGAGCGCCTAATCCAGGACGACCAACAAATTCCGGTGGTGGTGCTCAAAAACAAGGAGCGCACTAAAAACCTGCTGGACCTGCTGCTCAATCGCGGCGAAAGCAAAGTGAAGTAGCTGTGCCCTATGTCTAACCAAGCGTGGGAAGGTAAAGCCGTGCACCCAATGCCCTGGCAAAAAGCCCTGGGATGGCTCACGCTGCTGTGGGCGCTGCCGCTCAGTGCCCAGTCGCTCTCCCCCGACGTAGACGGCCATACCGGGTTGTGGGGCTTTCGCAACGACGCGCAGGAGTGGATCATTGCGCCGGGCTATCATCGGGTGGCTCCTTTTGCCGAGGGGGTGGCCGTTGTGACGGTCGATGAAGAAAAATACATCTCTCCTGATGGAGCTGTGTACCCTCCCATGCATCGTGTACAGAACACCCGCTCCTGGCGTCCTCAGCATTTGGTAGACACGAGCGGCAAGGTGCTCTGGAGCCTACCCACGGGCTATCAGGTGCCGACCGGAGCGCGTTTTGGGGCGGGGCTGCTGCCAGTGCAGGCGCCAAATGGTCGCTTTGGCTACCTCGATCGGCGTGGTCGCGTGGTTCATCCTTTTCGCTGGCGTCGAGCCTGGTGCTTCGCCCAAGGGTGGGCCGCCATACAAGTGCCCGCCGAGCAGTTGGATTCGCTGTACTTTATGTTGCCAAAGCATTTGCAAGATCGCTTTGACCGCGAGCTGCGACTCTGGCGACAACGCAAGGATCTCGGGCCACTGCGTCGCGATTATCCCCAAGGGGGGCTGGATGTGGTGTTCATCGACGCCACCGGAAAGGTACAGGAGGGACTACCTGCCGATTACGTGCCGCCTTCGCAGGAGGGGCCCTTTCGCTTCGAAGAAGGGTTTTTGCCCGTGATGGCGCTACCAGGCCAAAGCCTGGGGCTCCTCGATCAAGATTTTTACGAGGCCCTACCCTGTCGCTTCGAGCAACTCGGGCTGATGCAGGAAGGCTGCGTCTTTGCCATCAATCGCCCCGACCTGTTGCCTGCCTCAACGCCCGATTGGCAGGGAGAGCTGCGACCTGGCGATACCCTTTTTGTAGGATATCTCAATCCGGCGGGGCGGCCCGTCTTCAGTTTATCGCAAGCTTTTCTCGAAGGCAATTGTCGCTATCGCATCGAGGGGCTACCCATGCGCCGAGGCCAGGCGCTGATGTGGCTCCATCCCCTCTACTGCGAGCAGCGCATCGGCTTGCGCATCGATCGACAAGGGGCTCTGATCGAGTACTTTGAGCTGGAGGTCCGTTGAGGTTAAACTGCGAACCACGACCTTCTTCATCCCATCAGTCCCGTAGGTACCCAAAAAATTAGGGGACTCAATCCCGAGACGGGAGAGTCACCCTAACCCCTAGCTTCTGTATCTGGCGTAATGCCTGTGATTCACTATCAAAGAAAGGCTGTAATCGATAAACCCTCAAGCGCGAAATCACAAGGACCTTACATCGCTACAACCGCTGTTCAGGCCGGATGGGAGAGGTATCAAGTAGAGAAAAAATTGCTCTTGGTCGATTCTATTTGACAATTTGGATAAATTTGAACATTATCATCTCTAAACCACCAATCTTTCCCCCATGCGAATCTTTCATGTTTTCCTCCTGACGCTAGGGCTTAGCTGCCTCCTGCTGAGTTGCCAGACTGAATCGATGCCGCCAGAAGCGCCGCCGCGCGAGGTGCCCACCTACAGCATCGAGCAGTTCATGGACAATGTCTCCATCGGCGTAGCCAGCTTTGGCCCTGAGGGACAAAAGCTGCTGGTCGGCAGCGACCAGTCCGGTATTCCCAACGCCTACGCCCTAACCCTGGGCGACAGCAGCCTGACGCCGCTCACTCAGTCGGAAGGTACGCCGATACGCCCGATCTCCTATTTTCCCGATGACGAGCGGGTGTTGCTGACCATGGACGACAACGGCGATGAAATTTATCACTTGTATGTCCGCCGTCCCAATGGCCGAATGAAGCAACTAACCTCCGGTAAACAGGCACGCGCCAGCTTCCTTGGCTGGTCGCACGACGGCAGCCAGGGCTATTTTACCTACACCAAGCGCGATCCCCGGTACCAAGACCTCTACGTGATGGACGCCCAGAGCCTCGACTACGAAATGATCTACCAGAACGACGAGGGCTACTACCTGGGCGAGGTCTCGCCCGATGGCGAATTTCTGGCCTTGATCGAGCCGATCACCACTAGCCAATCCAAGCTGTACCTCCACCACCTGCCCAGCGGCACCACCACCCAGATCTCCACCGAAACTGGCGACTACAGCCCGGCTTACTTTCACCCTGAGCGACCGGAGTTTTACTTCCTGACCAACGCCGGCAGCGAATTCAAGCGCCTGGTCAAGTTCAACTATGAAGAGCGCGCCTTCACCGAGGTAGCCGAGCGCGAATGGGACATCGTCGGGGCCGTCATCTCGCACGAGGGCAGCTACCAGGGCATCGCCATCAACGAGGATGGACGCACTGTGGTCGAGATGACCCACCTCTCCAGCGGAAAGGCTGTCGAGCTGCCCAACGAGCCTGGCAGTAGCCTGGGCAACATTCACATTGCCCGCGACGAGACGCAGATGACCTTCAAGTACGGCCCCTCCAACGCGCCTCAGGATCTCTACCACATGACCTTGCCCGAGGGCAAGCCCACCCAGATCTTCGAAACCCTCAATCCCCCCATCGACGCTGATGACCTGGTGGAGGCCCAGGTGGTACGCTTTCGCTCCTTCGATGGCAAGATGATTCCTGCCATTTATTATCGACCCCATCAGGCCAGCGCTGAAGAACCCGTGCCCGGTCTAGTCTGGGTGCACGGCGGCCCAGGTGGGCAATCACGCCAGGGATACTCTGCACTGATGCAGTATCTCGTCAACCATGGCTACGCTGTCCTCGCCGTCAACAACCGCGGCAGCAGCGGCTACGGCCAGACCTTCTACAACCTCGACAACCAGCGCCACGGTGAGGAGGACCTGCAAGACTGCATCTACGGCAAAAAGTGGATGGCCCGCCAGCCTAGCATCGACGGCGACCGCATCGGCATCTTGGGCGGCTCTTATGGGGGCTTCATGGTCATGGCTGCCCTTACCCGCGAGCCAGAAGCCTTCGACGTGGGCGTGGACCTCTTTGGCGTGACCAACTGGCTGCGCACCCTCAAGGGCATCCCCGACTGGTGGGAGGCCCAGCGCGAGGCCCTCTACGCCGAAATGGGCAACCCATACGAAGATTCTGCGCGCCTCTACGAAATTTCGCCCCTTTTCCATGCCGATCAGATCGTCAAGCCGGTCATGGTACTGCAAGGCGCGCAGGATCCCCGCGTGATCAAAGCCGAGTCGGATGAGATCGTAGCTGCCGTCAAAGAAAGCGGCGTACCAGTCGAGTACGTCCTCTTCGAAGACGAGGGCCATGGCTTCTCCAAAGAAGCCAATCAGATCGAGGCGTATACCAGGATCGAAGCCTTTCTGGATCAATATCTGAAAGGAGAAGAAACCGAAAAGCCCCAAGCGGCTGAGGATGCCGTGGAGGCAGAGAAGGCAAAGCCGACAGAAACAGAGGAGTCTGCTGAGGAGACTGAGGCAGACAACGAAGCCGAAGCAAAAGAGGCCACCGAAGAAGCCCCTTCTGAGTCGGCAGATAGTGAGGCTCAGGCTGCGGAATAGGCGAACTAGTGGAGTTAATTCGAAATTCGTGATCGGTAATTTGTAATGGAAACTACTGCTGGTCAAAATTCTATGCGAATTTCGAATGGGTAATTACTTAATTCCGAAGG